>CAYHRC010000465.1:0-2113 GCA_964358565.1 uncultured Sphingobacterium sp.
TTATGAGTTACGGGTTATGTTGGGGTAATCGGTGGTGGGTGGTTAGATCTAACGACTAAGAACTAACAAAAACCTCACGCAAACCTCTTAACTATTCTAAGATTGTGTGTATAGCGATTTAATTCAGAACTGTATATTCCCTGGTTATCAATAAAATCCACCTTGACCCGGCCTGATGCATGAATAATCCTGTCGCTGTCCAGCATTATCCCAACATGCGTGATCCTTCCTTCTTCATTATCAAAAAATGCCAGGTCACCTGCTTTTGCCTCCTGTAAAAAGCCGAGCAATTCTCCCTGCTCGGATTGCTGCCAGGCATCCCGTTTTAATTTTATGTCAAACTGTCTGAATACTATCTGAGTAAATCCGGAGCAGTCTATACCAAAAACAGAACGCCCGCCCCAGAGATAAGGAGCATTTATATAAAACATAGCCGCATCTTTAACCCCATTCCTGAATTCCTGCCTGTTTGGTTTTACTGTAGAGCAATCTAACTTATACCTTGTTTCTCCCAGATAAAAATAATTGTCAACGGTTTGAGGGATATTAGACCCGGCAAGCAGGCTTAAGCTTTCATTGGGATCCGTTTTAAATATACGGTGGCTCACTGAAAGCCCAAGCACCGAATTCAGGTTGGCAAGGCTTGAAAAGGCCGTCTGACCAATTTCGGCAAATTGCTTATGATCGATCCAACCCTCATATTCATCATAAGCAGTTAAAATCCTAAGCCAGTTATCAATACTTTCAAGAATGGTAAAGTGATCGCCGAATAATAGCTGCGAACACATTTCACTTTTATCGGACGGCTCCGTCCGCATAGCAACGAGTGATAAGTTACAAACGCCAAACTGCTGATTCATACTTGCAAATAAACCAATTTTACCTTAAATTGAACGATAAATTTTTGCTGATTACTAAAGAAACATTAGCAATATTAAACTGTTAAACAATTATGCTAAGTCCCGACAATATTAAGATAATTCTCATAGCTGTTGAAGACAGCCCCTATTCTGATCAGGCGATAAAATACGGGGTTTCATTAGCTCAAAAATTAGGTTCAAAAGTAGTACTTGTACATGCCGATGAAATACCGGTGACCACCCCATATATTGCGGATCCCCTTCTTAATGAATCACCTGCAATGATCCCTGAAATGATGAAGATGCAGGAAGAAGCGAGTAAAAACCTCTTTAACAGGATAAAGAAGGTGCATGGCGACAAGGTAAAGATCTCAACTTTTTCGAGAACAGGAAGGCCGCAGGATGAGATCCTGTCTGTAGCTGATGAATGTCATGCCGATCTTATTATTCTGGGAACTCATGGGCGGACAGGGCTGGATCATTTCATTTCCGGCAGTGTCTCGGAAAGCGTAGCCAGAAAAGCAAAGTGTCCTGTTTTAATTATTCCGAAATCATAAGTTGAAAAAACAAAAAAAAGCGGCCTGAATAATCAGAATAATCATTGCCGCTTTTCATTTATTGTATATTATTCAACGTGAAGCCACACTTTCTTTGCAAGTAATTCTTCCCGTGTTTCACGGACATCTTCGTCATCTACACAACAGTCAACCGGACATACAGCCGCACACTGAGGTTCATCATGAAATCCGACACATTCCGTGCACTTATCCGAAACAATATAATATACCTCATCTGAAATAGCCGGACGGGCTTCTTCAGAATTTACGCTTGTGCCACCAAAATCGATCATACCTTTTAATCCCGTACCATCTGAAAATCTCCAGGCAGTACCGGCGTCATAAATTGCATTATTCGGGCATTCAGGCTCGCATGCCCCGCAGTTAATACACTCATCGGTGATTTTAATTGCCATCTCTGTTTAAAAGTCTATTTGTTAAGTTAATTTTGCACTCTGAAGAGTGATTCTTTCGCTTTTTAAAGCGTACAAATATAACATTATTTAAAATAAAATTTTGGATGAATACGATTTTGACAAGCAAACAACGAATAGAAGCATTTACCCAATTAGGCGATTTTATGGCCGTTCCTGATGAGGAACTACAGGAATTGATCAGTTCGGCCCGCCAATACAATGCATGGTTCACTCCTGAAAGTACTGCAAAAGCGGTAGCCGGTATCGCATCAATGCTAAA
>CAYHRC010000466.1:0-2097 GCA_964358565.1 uncultured Sphingobacterium sp.
CTAACATTGACCGCCCAGGTGAACCGGCTGATCAATGTCTCTATTGGCGCAATTGTTCTTTATGATGACGATACGGCCGACCGCGTTCAGGCGAGTCAGGCGATGTCATTTGGCCTTGTTTATAAATTTCCTAAATAGTTTTGATTTTTTTTTCTAAGCTGAAGGTAATCAAGATAATATAATACTTTCAAAGAGAGGTTGTTATGTTGGGGTAATCCTACTATCCGGTTAAAGTTTTTGACATAACCATAGCGGTTCATGTTCTCGAAATCTTCGGAAGCGTCCTTATAAGATAAACTTAACTCACTTCCCGGGGCAAAGCGCCAGGAATAGATAAAATCAATATTGAAGACATTATAATTCGTATGAGCCCCTTTGAATTCGGCGCCATCATTGCTCTGCAATTCCCCATCATCCCTGAGAAAATAGAAAGCCTTATTCCTGCGGTTAGACCAGTAATGCCTTGCCCTTACCATAATTCCCATATTACTGTTAAAGGTATAAGTAGCATCAAACCTGCTTTCTATTGTATTCCTGTCAAACCTTGAAAATATGATCTCATTAGCTTTACTTAAGCCCAGCCATGCAGAATAATCGTACTGGGGTTGTGTATTGAAATCTACTCCTAGTGAAAGCCTGTTCTTGACCCGGTAATTCTGGTAAAACCCTGCAACATATGCTACCCCATGGAACTGCTCCCTGAGTCTGGCGGAGAAAAAAACACCGGCATTATATTTCTTAATACTGTTTGACCTCAGTCTAAAATATCCATAAGTGCTGGCAGGTGTGTTAAATTCCTTTCCGGCCACTCTGGGTTCATAAAAATCTTTACCCATGAACTGCCGGTAAAAGTCCAGATTGAGAGTCCATAAATTTTTAAACTCAAAATATCCCCCACCCTGAGCCCTGGATGACTGATAGGTGCGCGGCAGAAAACGCCTGGTTTGAAAGATTCCCAGATAAGTATTGTAGCGGTTAAATAATTTTCCGGGCGTATAATGATTATAACCAATATCAAAGGAGTTCCGGATGAAATTGTTATTATTAAAATATCCGAGATCTGTGGGATCAAATTTATTGTCTGTCAGATCATACCCGTACCTCCAGGTGAAATTGCCGCTTTTCTTTCCGGCTTCAAATTCATAATTAAATCCGGTATTGTTCGAACCTCCGGGAACTTCTGCCCCTGCATGACTTAACTTGGCAGCTCCTGCAATATTATACTTGTTCTTCCTGTCATTCAGATCAAATAAAAATGCACTTACATTGGCATCATAAGCTGAACCCTGGCGTAAAACATTGGTATTCACAAAAGTGGCTGAACTATTGTTTTTGAGGGACTGGTCAAGCACCAATATATTATAATTGGTTAAGGGATGAGTTTCGATCAGGCGCTCCTCACCTGAGCTGTTTTCTACTCTGGAATAACCGCGTTTAGTCACTGCATTAAAGAAACCTAAACCTAAGCCATTTTCTGAACGGCCTGAAATTTTGGTGGCATTCAGTAATTTACTTTCAGTGGGATGATCTTTCACGATCTCACCCGGAAGGATCTTTGAGTTGATATTATATGAAAATGCAGGATTGGAACCGATCCGCCTGGAATAGAAAAGATTTCCTTTATTGAATAACTCGGTTCCTTCGGTAAAGAACTGCCTGTTTTCATTGAACCTGACTTCAAAAGGACTAAGGTTAAGTACCTGATTATCTGAAGGTACCTGTCCAAAATCAGGCACCAGGGTCATATCCAGGGTAAAACTCTGATTGATGCCGTATTTAATATCCATCCCCCCATTGAAATTACTCGTGGTATTGCTCAGCCCCGGCTGATTATAAGGATAGGTATTGACCGTAGAGGATATGTAAGGGGAAAAAGATAATCTTATTGGCGCCTTTATGCCTTTAATTCCATTTAACTCCCCTTCCTGATTTATAAAACCACTAATCTTTGGATCAATATGATTCCAGCTGCTTTGCTGATTGCTCATCCGGCGGTGGCGTGTCATGTTCAAGCCCCATTCCTGTATATCATTGGAACCAAACCTGAGTGCAGAATAAGGGATCTTCAATTCAGCAGTCCAGCCCAGGCTGTCAATT
>CAYHRC010000467.1:0-2093 GCA_964358565.1 uncultured Sphingobacterium sp.
GTTCCGGAACTGCCTGAAAAGCTGGTAACGTCAATAGGAATCACTATATCAGAACTAATCGCGGGACTTCCATTCTCAGCTCCATGAAAATGCATTCCTGTAGTGTTAGATGATGGATTGCCTAATTGCCAGCTGATCTGATACGACAACATTTTGGTAGCGGGATCATACGTTAGAGCGGCAGATCCGGTTCCATTGCTTGTTACCGCCGGAACTTCATTAGCTCCACTCAATTGAATAGTAGTTTTCTGAATAGGATTTACATTATCCTTTTTGTCTTTTTTACAGGCTGCAACAGATAAGGTAGCCATTATGCCTATGAACAATACTTTTTGCCATGGCATATTAATTAATGATGTTTTCATAATGTATAGCTTTGTTACTATTATTTACGCCTGTATTTATTCAAAGGTTGGTTGAAAAACGAATTTATTTATGGAATTCATAACCGACAGAAAAAAAATAAAGCCCGGGGTTTTAAGACACCCGGGCTTTTGATTAACACTTAACTTATTTTATCTTTCATTCTGCGCTATTCCGCTGCTTTTAATCTCATTGAGTGGAATAGGAAATATATAGCGTTTATCCTGCGGAGCTAAGGAATATACAGTCCCATCTATATTCCGGGTAAGGGTTACAGCAAACCGTGGATCTTTATTCAGCCTGCGCAGATCTTCCCAGCGCTGCCCCCTGCCAAACAGCTCCTTACGCCTTTCCTGTAAGACCAGTCTCAATGCTGCCTCATCATTGCCTGCAGTAAGGGGTACAAAAGTTCCTTTTTTCCACCTTTTAATTAACAGGGCATTCAAATCGCTCATCGCCCCTGCACGGTCTCCCTTTCTTGCACGGCACTCGGCCCGTATCAGGTAAAGCTCATTGACCGCCAGTCCGGCAAAGACATTCGTGCTTCCGGTGAAGCCGCTTTTAAAATTAACAACCCCTGCACCCCGGTTATTAAACAGCACTGCTTTTCTCAGATCATTAGCAGGCATAGATGCATAGAGCGAAGAATCTACACGTGTTTGCGTTTGAGTGAAAGACAGGAACCTGTATGATTGGAAATAACTATAATATAATACCTCCTCATTCCCATAAGGCAGCACCGCTGGTAAGGGTCGTGTAATTGCAGAACTAAGAGTATTAAAATCAATCAGGCCCGACTGCAATTGCAATGCAGCCACAGCAGATTTCTCAGCCTCCTCATACTTTTCCATGGAAAGGTACACCCTTGCCAGCAAAGCCAATGCTGCGGCTTTGGAAGGACGTGTTTTAAGTTTCGCCTGCAAGGGAAGCAAGTCCACCGAATTCCCGAGGTCCATGATAATCTGCTCGTAAACCTGTTTTACGCTACCGCGACTGTATTTCTCGTGGATATTTGGGCTTAACTTGAGGGGAATGCCGGGCAGTCTTGCTGCATCTGCTTCATTGTATGGTGCGCAGAATAGCTGCGCCAGGTTATAGAATGCAAGTGCACGGCAGAAAAGCGCGTGCCCGCGGATGGTATTCAGCTCTTCTGCTTTGCTATCCTTCAGCGCATCCAGCCCATCGAGCACCACATTACTGTAAAACACCTGTACATAAGGAACATTCCAGTCCGCCACTGATTCGGTTTCAAATACATCCTTCATCCAGAGATACGAATTACGCTCCTCCGAAAGAGATAAGGTTTGAAGTCCGGGCCCTGTAGTATAAAAATCATCAGAAGCGATCTCCCCAATTGCAGGGGCCACATTCATCTTAGCATCATTGTCCAAAAGGGCTTGCAGTTCAAAGGTTTTTGCGGGTACCATCAGCGACAGATCGGGTTTCTTTTCCAAAAATTCTTTATCACATGATGACATCAGAACAGCCATCAGGATAGGTATGATTAATTTCTTCATGATTTCTATTTCTTTTAAAAATTTATCCTCAATCCGGCGGCAATAGTCCGTTGTGGTGGCAATGTGCGGTAATCCGGGTCCAGGGGACTATCAGCCGCCTTCCAGATAATACCCAGGTTATTGGCATACACATAGATCCGGGCTCCTTTTAACCAGGGGGTTCTGCTTTGATCAAAATCATAACTCAGATTAATGTCCTGAAAGCGGATATGA
>CAYHRC010000468.1:0-2087 GCA_964358565.1 uncultured Sphingobacterium sp.
TGGAAGGTATTTTATGCTTTCATTCAACCTTCGTCTGAATAAGTTTGGCGGTGGCAATAAGGGAGGACGTCCGAATGAAGGCAAGCCAGGGGGTAATCTTCATCAGGGCAGCGGAAGTCATGGCGGCTGATCTGCTTATTGATCACGCATTGCCGGTCAATTATTTTGTCCCATTTCAATCTAATAAACCCTGCTACCTTGAAGGTATAGTCCAGAGATACAGAGTGGCACCATCTACAAATATTGATTTATCCGGCTCCCAGTCGCCGAGATCAAAGGCGTGAGAAACAATGCGGGTACCTGGTTTTAATGCCATAAGCCTGGGCCTTAACTTCAAATTGATGCCGGGAAGCAAATACAAAGTAATAACCGATGCCTTTCTTAAATCAATGTCAAAAAGATTTGCTACAATAAATTTCACTTTATCAGTCACCCCGGCATTTTTAGCATTTTCATTAGCTTCTAAAATACGCTGCAGATCAAGATCGAACCCACTACCTGTTGCACCAAAATTTTTTGCCGCATCAATAACAATCCGGCCATCGCCGCAGCCAAGGTCATATAATACATCTCCCGCTTTAACACCAGCGAGCTTTAACATAGCATCCACAACAACTGTCCTTGTTGCGACATAGGGCACGTCAAGAACTGGCCGTTCCTGTGCAAGCACAAAACTTGAAGTACAGATAAATAATAGAACTGAGCTGAATAAACTCTTCTGATTTCTCATATTCTTTTTGTTAAAGTATATGATTTTATAAGGAAGTTTAAGTTCTGATTTTCAAGGAATTAGAATCTTATTTAAATATAACAAACTTTTGATAATATGCCATTTATAAAAATGGCATATTCCTGTTGAATAAACATACTATTGAACAATCTTCAAAAAGAGTGTAAGAATGACTAATTGATCCCGCATCCAGCGATCAATTATCCATTATCACCCCATATTTACTTGCTCTTGCTTTCAGAAAATAATAATTGTACAAAGTTTTCGAGATAGATTCGATCACATCAGGTGAGCCTCCCGGGAGTTTAAAATTTTCCATCACAGCAAGTGCATAAGGGCGACCGTCCAGAAATACGATGCTCCATTCTGTAGAAACGCCATTTAGTCCGCCCGGTTTAAACGCGATATTAACGCCCGATGGCAAACCTTTAGCTACCCTGCTGTTTTCCCTGCCGTTCTTTTTCAGGACACTAAGGATTCCGTCAGAAGTCGGCTTATCAATAAACTTACCCTGATAAAGCAAGTTCAGAATTTTTGCGGCTTCGGCGGGGGTTGAAATATTCTCGTCACCACGCCTGGAAGCCTGCGCATCGATCATTTTACGCTGAACCCTGGTATTTGAAAAGCCCAGCGTCTGCATGGTGCTGTTGATCGCCTGCATACCAACCAGGTCTATAAGAGTATTCGTTGCTGAATTATCACTCAAAGTGATCATCAATACACATAAGTTCCTGATGCTTAATGACACCGGATCAACCATTGTATTGAGTATTCCTGATCCGCCGACTGTATTTACAGGAAGCAGCACTTTGAGCTCAGAAAGTGAAAATTTTTTCTCGTGCGCCTGCTTATAAACTTCCATCAGGATAGGGATCTTAATTGCGCTGGCCTGGGCAAAAACCAGATCGGAATTTATTCCGATAGTCTCCCCTGTTGTCAGATCAACAGCCATAAAGCCAGTTTGAGCAGCTGATGAATTAACAATATTCTGCAAGTCCTTTTCAGTTTTTTCCTTCAGTATATCCCCTGGTTTTTGTGAAAAACCAGGAAACTGTGCCAGGCAAATGCTGATTATCAATATGATCTGCTTCATAGAATCATGAAAAAAATCATTAAGCGTTCAGGTTAAAATCCAGGTTTTCAGTTATCCGACTGCCATCCTTTTTAAATGCTTCAATATAGTCTCCAATCCTTTTCCTGGCAGTTTGCAGATCTGTATTATTCAGATTAATATTCAACAGGTCAATGAACCAGGGAATCTTAATATCATTAAAAACATAGATCTCCGCTATTTCTCTTGAAACAGGAAGCGTTGTTGTTTTAGACTGATCATACACATCTTTATTGTCTGCATCGA
>CAYHRC010000469.1:0-2080 GCA_964358565.1 uncultured Sphingobacterium sp.
CTTGATCTGCCTATAACAGCTTTCACAATAAACGGTCAGCCACTCAAAGCAGGTCAGCATATACAGGTGATCACCATTCAGGGATCTTATCCGGTGGTAAATTATCTTTTTACCTATACCATTTTAATGGATGATTTCTCGATCAACGGTGAGCGTGACGCTCATTTTGCAGCTACAAATCCTGCATCTACCAATCTTGAAATGTTCGACGTCTCTATTTTAAACAAGCATTTCTTTTATGGGGATAATATTAGCCTGAAAACAAAACCGGAAAATAATATTGCTCTGAAAAGTGTAACAGGTACACTGGTTGACGGCAGCGGTAAGGTTGTTAAAGACAATATTCCATTCACTAAGAGCGGAACTGAATGGGTGAATGAATCTATTTATAAATTGAGTGAAAAGGATGCCCGGGGACAGTGGGAGATCAGGCTTAAAGGAGAGACAGTACAGGGAAGTGAAACGAACTGGGCATTCCGCTTTTTGATGCCGGGCAAAAAAGTAAATGAGCATCCGCGGCTGTTTTTCTCTGCTAATGAACTGAAAAGTCGCCTTGCAAATGAAAAATCACCAGTTGCTAAAAAGATACTTGAAAATGCTCTTGAAGACAAAAGTTTTATGAAAGTGGATGTTGATGCCATCAAAGAAGGAGTAGACCGTACTGCTGAAAATCTTGTTGGAGGTCCTTATGCTAAGAATTCAGTTGGCTTCAATGCTTACGGAGTATGGAATAACCCTAACAGCACTTTAGGAAACGTGATTGAGGAAGGTAGTTTTTATTATGCCTTCACTGGTGATAAAGCCGCCGGTGAGCAGGCAAAGAAAGCATTATTAAAACTTTGTTCTTTTTCAAAATGGAATGCCGACTGGATGCTGGAACGTAAATTCTGGACCTATTACCCTGTTGGTTATACCATTAAGCCGGTAGCATATGGCTATGATATGCTATATGACCTGCTGAGTGAATCAGAGCGGGCCTTTGTAAGAAAAGCCATCATGGATAAGGGATTGAAGCTTTTCCACAGGGATATGGTAGAAATGAACCGGATGCCATCTAACCAGACGAATCATATTGCTGTTATTGTAGCCGGTTTTGGTATGGCTGCAACAGCTATTTATGGTGATGATCCCTCTAATCCTTACCTCGAGCCCTACTTGTCTGGTCTTATGACAAAAGCGAAAACTTTTATCGACCGTACCTATTATGAAGACGGAAGTTATGGTGAGCCAAAAAGCGGGTACATGAACATGGCAACCAAGGATATTATAGAAGTTCTGGCCGCATTTGAAAGAAACTTCGGTGTGGATTATACAACGACAACTAATCTGCCGAATTATTATAAATACCCGCTTCAGACAAGCGCCGGAAACGGCCGTTTACAGGATTATGGTGATGGTGGTTCTCCCGAAGGCGGTTCAGTTAGTTTTGGTCCGCAGGTGCATGCGCAATGGCTTGTTAATCGCACAAAAAATCCTTACTTATATAAGTATGTAAAGCCATACTGGGAGTCCGGAAAAGGTGGATATTTTGGTTATCTGTGGTTCAGGGATGATATTACCCCTGTTTCCCGTGAGACTCTTCCTTCTTCAAAATTTTTCTCAGCACAGGGTATGGTGATGCGTTCTGGCTGGGATGATGCTTCAACCATCATCAGTACCCGCGTAGGACCAAATTCAAATCATTACCATTATGATCAGGGAAGTTTCCAGATCATGACGAACGGGGAAGCTCTTTTGACAGATCCGGGAGTTGGTAGCGGAGGTTATTACGTAAACCTGGATTACCTGGGTTATAATATCCAGGCTATCGCACATAATGTTATGCTGGTAGATCACAATCCTGAAAGCCAGGCTCCGGCTCATTATGATAACGGGATCAAAGCCTTACGCGACTGGCCGAGAGTATTGCATTTGTTTAATGGTAAAGATGCAGACGGAATGGAAAGTGAATTAAGCTCAGTATATAAAGGTAAACTCGAAAAATACTCAAGAACTCTGCTTTATACTAAAACCGGACCAATATTTCTGTTTGACCAGGTTAAAAGTAAGGGCCCTGAAGGCCATGTATATGACTGGCTGT
>CAYHRC010000470.1:0-2063 GCA_964358565.1 uncultured Sphingobacterium sp.
AAAAAATAAAAATATGTGTTGCAGCCATTCGTTTGAAGATCGAAAAGCACAAGCCACAGCTCCAGTGATGGATCTGGAAATAATTAAGGGTATGAAATTCTTCGACCCGCATGTTCACATGACCTCACGCACTACTGATGATTATCAGGCCATGGCTGATGCAGGGATCGTGGCATTGATTGAGCCTTCTTTTTGGTTAGGTCAGCCGCGTACAGGAATTGACAGCTTCCGGGACTATTACAGCACCCTGATCGGCTGGGAGAGATTCCGCTCCTCGCAGTTTGGCATTAAACATTATTGTACCATCGGCCTGAATTCAAGGGAGGCAAATAATGAAAAACTTGCAGAAGAAGTGATGGAGATGCTTCCCCTGTTTGTGTATAAGGAAGGTGTAGTTGGGATAGGCGAAATAGGTTTTGATGATCAGACAGCGGCAGAGGAAAAATATTACAGGTTGCAGCTGGAGCTGGCGAAAGAGGCCGGGCTTCCTGTCCAGGTTCATACCCCGCATCGCGATAAGAAAAAAGGTACTCAAAGGAGTATGGATATTGCTATTGAACATGGCCTGAATCCTTCACAGGTAATTATCGATCATAATACAGAAGAAACGGTTAAGGAAGTGCTCGAAAGAGGCTTTTGGGCTGCTTTTACCATCTATCCTTTTACTAAAATGGGGAATGAGCGTATGGTGGAACTAACCAGGGAATACGGACCTGAGCGAATTATGGTCAATTCTGCTGCGGATTGGGGTATTAGTGATCCATTGGCAGTACCCAAGACAGCTGCTTTAATGAAGTTGAGAGGTATCAGTGACGAAGCCATCCGACTGATCACTTATGCTAATGCTATTACCGCTTTTGGCCAGAGTGGCCAGATCGATGAAAATGACTTTACAGGTCAGGGTTTTATTGATCAGAGTCAGAAATTCGAAGGAAATACCGTCCTGCGGGGCGGTCAGCAGCCAAGAACGGATAAATCTTCTATGATAATCAGTTAAATGCTGTTGAGAACACGTGAGCTGACCATTAAAAGCCGAGATGATAGCCTGCCTGAGGCAGGCAGGAGCTTGCAAGTTTCAAATCCATTAAACAATTATTTTTATTGAAAAAGACCGCCACTTATATGCGCTTGCTGCGCCCGGCTAATATCGTTACATCTCTTGCTGATGTTTTGGCTGGAATAGCTATTTCGGGTTTTTTCCTAAACGGAATCAGTGACTATATTCCTGTGGTTCTATTATGTCTGTCTACCATCGGTCTTTATGGTGGCGGGATAGTTTTTAATGATGTTTTTGATGCGGAACTTGACAGGGTTGAGAGGCCTGAAAGAGCAATACCCAGTGGCGCCATAAGTATTCGTGAAGCTACTATTCTGGGAAGTCTCCTGCTTTTGGCAGGGATAATTTTTGCCCTTTTATTTAGTGTTCTGTCGGGTGTAATTGCCTTTTTTATCGCTTTATTTGCACTTATCTATAATAAATTCGGTAAGCACCATGCTTTTTTGGGTCCATTAAATATGGGTCTTTGCCGCGGTCTCAACCTTTTGCTTGGGATCAGCATAATTTCTTCAGCAGCCGGACAGTGGTATTTTCTGGGAATTGTTCCTTTGATCTATATATTTTCTATCACTATGATCAGCCAGGGGGAAGTTCATGGGGGTAACAGAACAAACCTTTATATCGCATCCTTTCTGTATCTGAGCGTTATTGCATTTATTTCCTATTTTTCTTTTGCAGAGGGTCAGTTGCTTTTCACACTTTTCTTTCTTCTGCCCTTCGCTGTTATGATCTTTAATCCCTTGATCAAAGCGATGCAGGATCCTGCCGGCCGGAATATTGGCAGAGCAGTTAAAGCCGGTGTTATATCCCTGATTTTAATGGATGCTGCCTGGGCTGCGGCATTTGGATCACTTTATGCGGCATTATTTATCGCTTGCCTGCTGCCTTTATCGCTATGGTTTGCAAAACGTTTTGCTGTTACTTAATGGACAAGTATCTTTATCATCTAAATAAAGCTTTGCCGGTTTTTATCCGGGACAGAGCTGTAAGCTAATATGAACTATCT
>CAYHRC010000471.1:0-2062 GCA_964358565.1 uncultured Sphingobacterium sp.
TGAAGGCAGTATTGTTGTTTATGCCTTTGTTATCATGCCAAACCATATTCATCTTATTTGGCAAATACAGGAAGGATTTAGGAGAGACAGAGTTCAGATGCGGTTCCTCAAATTCACAGCCCAACAGATTAAATTTAAGCTGCGAGATACCGCTAATGCTTTTTTAGAAGAATTCAACGTCGAATTAGGTGACAGGGAATATCAATTTTGGCAAAGAAATTCTTTAAGTATTGATCTGTGGAGTGATTATGTTTTTATGCAAAAATTGGAGTACATACATAATAACCCCATTCAGGAGAAATGGAGCCTTGCTGAATACCCGGAAAATTATAAATATTCATCTGCCAATTTTTATTTAAACGAGGTCGATGATTTTGGTTTGTTAAGTCATTATGACGGGGATTAGTAAGTTTATAGGATCAGTGGCTTGTTGGTGACAACACCAACAAGGGATTACAACACGTGACAACACCAACAAGACGCTACTTATCCCCGTTATCGCTACTCCCTTTTTCTTATATTTAAATTTAATTCCTTGTAACCGATTTCCCCATTTGAAGAAATAGCTTCAACCAGCACCTGCATCGTGCCGGTATTATCTGCATTATAAAAAGAAGCAGACGCTTTTCCCCTGCTATCCGCTTTTAGCTTCGGTTCCCAGTGTACCAGTGTTCTCAAATCAGGCTTAAGCCAGTCAGCCGTTTTGAGCTGTTCATATTTGGGAGCATAAAATTCCCGGGGCGTTGAAAATACCGGGACAGATGACTTGCCCAGGCCTACAGGCGGCTTTACTCCAAAAATTCCCTTCCCTGCGTGAGTATATATAGCAATAACATTTCCGACTGTCGGTGCTGTCAGAGGATTACACCTCTCGACCACTTCGCAATAAAGATCCCTGAAATTTTTTGCAAAAGGGATCAACTCAAAGCTCTTCACCTCGCTTGGCGGAATGCCTGGGATTGATTGGTAGTTGTAGCCCATCACAGGAATACCATCGATTACAACCAGTGTTACTTCACTATTATGAAGACTTGCATACAACATACCTCCGCCGTAGGTTGTAACCTTTACTTTATCGGGAAAATTGAACATCAGCACACTATATAAGCCATAGGACCACTTTTGTTCCCTTTTCCTGATGTCATCTCCTTCGATCACAACTTTCGGGGTGCCGTATCTCTCCTCCACCAGTTTTCTTTCAGGAGTCATCAGGCGCGCTTTGACAACTACTTCTTCCAGGACTATTCCCTCGGTAGACCTGATGTAGGCATCCTCTGTTTTTTTATTCGCAATACTTTTACTGACATAGGCCTGAACAATACTGTCCGGCTTTTCAACCGTCCTGATATGATCAAAAGAAATACCCGGAGATTCCTTTGTATCGAGGTTAATGGTATAAGCTCTCTGCTTGCCCGATTTATTCGTACTTTGAATTAAAACCTCCAGGATTTTTCCATATTCTTCATTTATAATAAAACTAAATCTGCCCAAACTGTCAGTGGTTTGCGTTTGAAAGCTATGTTTCTCTCCGAAGGTCATCATCGTTAAGCCTATTCCAACTTTTTCTTTATTTTGAGAAATTGCTCCTCCAACATAACCCGATACAGTTAGATTATTCTCTGCTTGAAAAAGTATCCTGCCCTCAGGCCTGGTGTACTTGTACTTACGCCATCCCTGGGTCAGTAAGAGTGCATCCAGGTCGCGATACCTGCTTCCTTCATTTGTAAAATAAAATCCCGGATCTTCAATTTGGCCTCTTAAGTCGGAACTCAACAAGAAATAAGACAAGATATTCTCACGGGTGTCCTGCGTGCGCCCCAGTTCTGTTTTATTGAGTACCATCACTGATAAACTGGCATCTATAGGACGTCCTTCTTTATCTTTTGTCTCGATAGATAATTTGGTTAGTTCACGCTGTGTATAGGATTCTTTATCGGCAGCAAGTGAAATCTGTATCCTGCCCTCGGTCCGGTCGTTAAAATAAAGCCTTTCAGCCACCGGGTTCCTTGGGGTGGTCATCATAGTGAAAGCAATTATGCCTTCAGGAAGCATATTAGCCTGT
>CAYHRC010000472.1:0-2052 GCA_964358565.1 uncultured Sphingobacterium sp.
TTTTGCATTTTACATGAAGGATAATAAGGGCCTGGAATGTAAGGTGATTTTTAATGGCTCGAAACCGCAGGATTTTGAACGTTCAGAACAGATTGTATTAACCGGAAAAATGGCTGGCAATGAGTTCCATGCTTCAAAGATCTTGATGAAATGCCCTTCCAAATATACCAAAGACAAGGTAGAAGTTACCGAAGCATCTGCGAAAACTGCAAAACTCTAAATCTTAATGGATATACAATACATTGGAGAAAACCTTCTTCCCGGTAAGTTAGGTCAATTCTTCATAATATTATCATTTTGCTCGGCTCTCCTTGCAAGTATTTCTTATTATTTCGCAACGGTCAATTCAAGGGGGAATGATCAATACCAGAGAGAAAATGCAAAAGGCTGGCAGCGTATTGCCAGAATTGCTTTCAGCCTGGATGTATTTGCTGTTGTAGGTATTGGTACCTGTTTATTTTACATTATTTACAATCATCTCTTTGAGTACCACTATGCCTGGGCTCACTCATCAAAAACACTTCCGGTTTATTATATAATCTCCTCTTTTTGGGAGGGGCAGGAGGGTAGTTTCTGGCTATGGATGTTCTGGCAGGGAGTTTTAGGTTCTGTTGTTGTTTTAAGAAGCAAAACCTGGGAAAATTCTGTAATGACCACCATCATGCTTTCACAGGTCTTTATCGCCTCTATGCTTGTTGGAGTAGAGGTTTTCGGAGCACGTATAGGAAGTTCACCTTTTATTTTGCTGAGAGAAGCCATGCCCGGCCCCATTTTTTCGCGTGCAGATTACCTGAGCCTGGTAACAGACGGAAATGGTTTAAATCCCCTGCTTCAAAATTACTGGATGGTTATTCATCCGCCTACACTATTCCTTGGCTTCGCCTCCATGGTTGTTCCTTTCGCATATGCGATTGCCGGATTATGGGAAAAACGCTATAAAGAGTGGGTCAAACCTGCTTTGCCATGGAGTTTGTTTGCTGTAATGATACTTGGGACCGGAATTATAATGGGCTCTTTCTGGGCTTATGAAGCGCTTAACTTCGGTGGTTTCTGGGCATGGGATCCTGTCGAGAATGCATCACTTATTCCATGGATTACATTAATTGCCGCAGTTCATGTTCTGATCGCTTATAAAAATTCGGGACACTCATATTTTACAGCGACCTTTTTAGTGCTGATCAGTTTTGTATTGGTATTATATGCCTCTTTTTTAACCCGCAGTGGTATTCTGGGTGAAACTTCAGTTCATGCCTTTACAGATCTGGGTATGTTCTGGCACCTGGTACTTTATGTGCTCGTCTTCCTGTTTCTGGCCATAGGGTTTCTTGTTATCCGCTGGAAAGAGCTTCCAATTACAAAAAAAGACGAGGAAACCTATTCACGTGAATTCTGGCTTTTTATTGGAGCATTGGTATTATCTGTGGCCTGTATTCAAATTCTTGCCAGCACATCAGTTCCTGTATTTAATGCGATCTTCGGTACTAAAATAGCCCCGCCGCCGAATGTACTTGCACATTACAACAAGTGGCAGGTTCCCTTTGCTGTTGTTGTAGCATTCATATCTGCATTTTCTCAGTTCCTGAAATATAAAAAGACAGATATTAGGAAGTTTTATATCAGCATCTCTGTTTCACTGATACTGGCAATATTTATTACAGCAGGTGCGGTTTATGTAACCAAAGTATACACTAATATGATGTTCATCATCCTTACTTACGCAGCTGTATTTTCTATACTGGCAAATGCGAAGATCCTGGGTGATGTATTTAAAGGAAAATGGAGACTTGCTGGCTCCGCTGTAGCTCATATCGGCTTTGCATTATTACTTGTGGGTGCACTTGTTGCTGCAGCCACAAACAAAATAATATCCATAAATAATACAGGTATAGGTTTTGGTGATGAATTTGCCAAAGCAAATAATCCGAGGGAAAACATTCTCCTTTATAAAGATGAACCCACTAAAATGGATCGCTACACAGTAACGTATCTGGGAGATTCTACCGAGGGTGTGAACACCTATTACCGGATAAATTATAAAGTGATTGATGAGAA
>CAYHRC010000473.1:0-1181 GCA_964358565.1 uncultured Sphingobacterium sp.
CCTTTGAGATATCCTTTTCTCTTCTCAATCATCTTAACCCATTATCATTATGGCAGAAAATAAGCGCACTTCCGGTGGTCCATTGCTGCCCGAACAATTTTTTGATTTTTATAGCCCTCAGGAAGCTAAGGAAATGCTTTGGAAGTGGTTTAGCGCCACAGTAACGGATGGCTTTAGCAAACTCAGCTCTATAGAGAAGGAAAATATACTAAGCCTTTACGAACGGCTTAACCAATTGCTTGATGGGGTGAATGGCTCTGCAAAATCCAAACCTGAAGATCATGAATAGGCAATTTTATGTTGTTAAATATAGGAGTACGCAGTTTAATTAATTTAAAAACATGGCCACCCTTCAATTGATCCTTATTTCCCTGGTCATCTGCAGCCCGGAATGAGCAATTCATGCTCATAATAAAGGCCGGGGTTCTACCTGGCTTCAATTTCTTAAAATTTAACTAACCAGTTACAACAATGAAAAAAACGATACAAACCATCGTCCTGGCCGCGCTTTGCCTTTTTTTAAGCAGCGTCGCCCGGGCACAAACGGCAGCCCTGAAGATTGGGGATATGGTGCCGGATATGACCATTAACAATGTAATTAATTATAAAGGCAATAGCCTGAAGCTTTCAGATTTTAGGGGCAAGCTGCTGATACTGGATTTCTGGAGTACCGACTGCCATGCAAGCATTGAACTGCTGGCAGAATTGGCAAGGCTTCAGCAGGCTTTTCCGGATAAACTGAAGATAATTACAGTTGGAAAAGGAGAGAAGGATGCGGTGAAAAGGATCACATCGCCTAAAGGTTTATCTGCTCTTAGCTTAATCGCTTCTGATAGTCTGCTGAATAGCTTGTTTCCGCATTACCTGTTTCCGCAATTGGTATGGATCAGTCCGGAATTAAAGGTGCTGGGTATAACTACTGCTTATGATGCTAATGAAGCGACCATTCAGAAAATTTTGGATGGAGAACAGGTGGTTTTTAAAGATCCTAAAGCAGACCGTATGGACTATAACCCGGATAAGCCGCTCTTTTCAAATTCAGACGGCAGCGAATCCCCCGATCTGTATCATTCTGTTTTAAAAGCTTATACCAATGGATTGCCGGGGGAGCTGGGAATCAGAAAAGACAGCAGCAGGATACGAATATATGCCGCTAACCAGGGCCGCCTGTCCTTATACTT
>CAYHRC010000473.1:1191-2029 GCA_964358565.1 uncultured Sphingobacterium sp.
ATACTTTATGGCTCTTAACCTGCCCATGTATAGCTGGCCGCTTAACCGTATTATTTATCAGAATGTAGCTTCAGATAAGTTCCGGATCAGTAACTGGGCAGAAGAAAAGCAGGAGAAAGCCTATTGTTATGAACTGAGCCTCCCGCTGTTCTTCGAGGACCGGGCACGTGCCATTATGCTGCAGGATCTGCAGCGGCTGTTTGGAACCGGGGCGCGTATAGAAAAAAGAAATATCCTTTGTTATGTCCTCAGTACTATTCCGGGAAAATTAAAGCTTCAAAGCAGCGGATCTAAAACCGAAAATAATTTTCAAAGCGCGATCATTGTGGGTAAGTTCATGAATAACTCCCCGCTTTTTTCATTGCTCGACTATCTGGAGCAAATTCCCGGTTCTCTCCCTGTAATTGATGAAACAGGTTTTACAGGAAGAATAGATCTGCAACTGAATAATAACCTGCAGGATATTCCGGCCTTAAATTATGCCCTGCTAAAGTATGGCCTGCAGCTGCAAAGAGCTGAGCGTGCTATAGATATGCTGGTATTGTATTCCATGGATAGTGCACCCGCTACCTCATTAATTAAACCTTAAGCCAATTAGAATTATGAAAGCATTTATTTCACTCTGGTTATTATTCATCCTCTCTTTAACTTCCTTCGGACAGGTAGTGCTGAAAGGTAAAATACTCACTGAAACTGGTCAGCCCCTGGCCGGAGCCTCTGTCAGGTTTAAAAGCCCCGGGACTGGTACATTTTCAGATAAGAACGGGGATTTCAGCTTAACGGCCGCTTCCCCGAACGACACCCTGCTGGTATCTTTTATTGGCTATACACCCGTCGA
>CAYHRC010000474.1:0-2021 GCA_964358565.1 uncultured Sphingobacterium sp.
ATATAAACTGTTTAAAGATACTGCCAGGATCCATGGGGTGGATTTCTTTTATGAAACCAATGTAGGTGCAGGTCTTCCAATTGTAAAGACCCTGAAAGACCTGATGATCAGTGGGGACCGCCTGCTGAGTATTGAGGCAATTCTTTCTGGAACTATTTCCTACATTTTCAATAACTATAAAGGCGATATCACTTTTCATGATGTCGTTAAACAGGCTCAAGATCTGGGATACACTGAACCGGATCCCCGGGATGACCTGAGAGGTACAGATTTTATGCGGAAAATGCTGATCCTGGCGCGGGATGCAGGATATCAACTGGAAGCAGAAGATGTGCTGATCGAAAGTATGCTTCCACCGGCTTGTATCCAGGCTGAATCAGTGGAGGATTTCTATGAGGCTCTGAAGACTGAGGATGCTTTCTTCGAAAATCTGAAACAGCAGGCCGCAAATTCCGGAAAAGTGCTCAGATATATCGCTAAACTCGAAGACGGAAAAGTGGTCATTAATCTTCAAATGGTAGATGATTCGCATCCTTTCTACGCCTTATCCGGCAGCGACAACATTATTTCCTTCAGCACAGACCGTTATAAGGAAAGGCCAATGGTAGTTAAAGGTCCGGGTGCAGGTGCAGAAGTTACTGCAGCGGGGGTTTTCGCCGACATTGTAAATGTAGCAGCACAATAAATTTAATATTTCGTTCAGGCCGGATATCTGCCTGAAACAGTTAACGTAAAATAATGAATAAGTCAATTAGAGTTTTTGCCCCTGCCACTGTAGCCAATGTCGTTTGTGGATATGATGTTCTGGGTTTTGCTGTGGATGAACCCGGTGATGAAGTGATCATGCGCCTGCGGGATGAGCCGGGTGTGATCATCACAAAGATAAGTGGTGATGATGGGCGCTTGCCATATGATCCTGCTAAGAATACAGTAAGTTTAAGCGTACAGCATTATCTCAGGCATATTGGCCGTAACGACGTGGGTGTGGAGATTGAGCTTTATAAAAAAATGCCCATTGGCAGCGGACTTGGTTCAAGTGCTGCCAGCACGGTTGCCGGACTGTTTGCAATCAATACCCTGATGGGTGATCCCCTTAGCCGGATGGAATTGGTGCCCTTTGCGATGAAAGGCGAAGAGATGGCTTGCGGATATGGTCATGCCGATAATGTGGCTCCGGCTCTGCTGGGTGGTTTTGTTCTGATCAGGAGTTATGAGCCCCTTGATATTATCAAACTTCCACATCCTGAAGCACTTCATACAGCCATTATATTTCCACAGGTAGATGTTCCGACAAGGGATGCACGCCAAATGATCAGAAGCAAGGTTTTATTGAAGGATGCTGTTGTACAATGGGGTAATATCGCCGGATTAGTCAGCGGACTGTTTATGAAAGACATAGACCTGATGACCAGAAGCATGAATGACATTATCGTTGAGCCGGTGAGATCGATCCTCATACCTGATTTTTACAGGATGCGCGAAATTGCCCTGGAGAATGGTGCTTTAAGTTTTGGCATCTCCGGTTCCGGGCCTTCGGTATTCGCCTTTGCCAAAAGCGATGAAACAGCCCGGATAATTAATGAAAAGCTGCAGAAGCACCTGTCGTCTTTAAATATAACAAGTAATATCTACCGTTCTCCGGTCAATTCCAGGGGACCAATAATTTTAGATTAATGAATTTTTACAGTACGAATAACAGAGATCTGAGGGTTTCCTTTAAGGAGGCAGTGTTTAATAGTTTACCTGCGGATAAGGGGCTGTATATGCCTGAATACATTCCAGTTATGGATGCGGAATTCATCCGCAACCTGCACCAGTATACTTTGCCTGAGATAGCATTTCAGGTCGCAAAAACAATATTGAAGGGCGATATCCCTGAACAGGACCTGAAAAATATTGTCGATGATGCCATTAATTTCCCTGCGCCCTTAATCAAATTAGAGGAAAATTGTCAGGTTCTGGAACTTTTTCATGGTCCGTCCTTAGCATTTAAGGATTTCGGCGCCAGGTTTATGAGCCGG
>CAYHRC010000475.1:0-2014 GCA_964358565.1 uncultured Sphingobacterium sp.
ACCAATGGTACTGATTCCTCTTATCCGGATGGCGACATTACTTCCCGGAGCACCTGAAGACACCACCTGAACACCCGAAGCCCTTCCCTGGATGGCCTGGCCAGCATCCGGTACCGGCAGTGATTTGACATCCTTCATGCTGATTGAAGCAACCGAACCGGTCAGATCCTTTTTCTTTTGGGTACCATACCCCACTACCACTACTTCACTTAACGTTTTTGACTCTTCCGCCAGCACTACATTCATAACTGCCTGGCCAGATACTGAAACTTCCTTAGCGGAGTAACCCAAAAAATTGAATACCAACACGGCTTGCTCATTGCTGACGGTCAGCTGATAATTACCCATGGCATCGGTAACGGCGCCATTCGTCGTTCCTTTCTCCAATATGGTCACACCTGGTAAGGCTAAGCCAGCCTCATCAGAAACCTTGCCCCGGATGCTAAGCTGCGCGGTTTGAACGTTGAAATTAAAGGTAAAGCCAGTTCGCCCGGCTACAGAAGCTTCCTCATTTTTTTTTGAAGAGGAAAAAGCCAGTGCAGGTAAGAGGATCAGCAGGAGTGTTTGTCCGGCCCGTATGGTCATTCGGCTCAAACATCTTTTGTGTAAACAAAATTTCATGTGTAATTCGTTTAAGGTGAATATGAAGCTGTTCTGTCTCAATAGGAATACTCCTGAATAGAATTATAATCTATAAGACTTCTAAATTTTCTAAATGAAAAGTTCAGGATCAATCAGGATTGAAGAGGTATTCTTTTTTCATAATTTATTGGTTAGGGTTTTTGGGTATCGTATTCATCTGATTCTTTGAAGTTTTACAATCAGCATTACTGATCTTACCTGAAAGCCTTTTAATAAAACACTCTACAAATGACGATCTTTGTTTTTACACCAGATGATCTGTAAATATCAATTTCAATTCAAAATGTCTCAGATTGTATTTATATGCTTATTCTTTTAAAGCAGGTGATATCTTTAGATAAATAAACCCGGAGCCCTTACCTTAAGCCCGAAAATAAGGAGGGAAG
Source organism: uncultured Sphingobacterium sp. (assembly GCA_964358565.1). Classification (GTDB taxonomy): domain Bacteria; phylum Bacteroidota; class Bacteroidia; order Sphingobacteriales; family Sphingobacteriaceae; genus Daejeonella. The sequence goes on from CAYHRC010000475.1 coordinate 1,029, forward strand.
CTATTATAACTGAATTTTGAGATCATTATATATATTATTTGCTCTTTTATTTATTGCAAGACCTTGCTTATCCCAATCTCCTACTTATTATTTCAAAAATTACAAAGTAGAAAATGGTCTTTCCAGCAATACGATCACTGCGATCATACAGGATAAAAAAGGCTTTATGTGGTTTGGCAGCCGAAACGGACTCAACCGCTTCGATGGCAATGTCTTTAAAGTTTTCAGCAACAAATTATCTGATTCGACCAGCATTGGCAGCAATTCCATTCTTAGTTTATATGAGGATGCAAAGCAAAATTTATGGGTAGGAACCTATAACGGCATTTATTTGTATAACCCGGTTAAAGAGAATTTTACTCTTTTTAAACTGATCCCAGAGGGAGAAGTGAGATATATTAAAGGAGATAAGCAGCATAATATATGGATCGTATCGAACTTAACCTTATATAAATACGATCCGGGCAACGCTAAGGTCACTTCCTTTCCCCTGGTTAAGGATCAGACGATCGCCCTGCATATCTCGGAAGCCGGTACTCTCTGGACCGCTACTGGCAAAGGTTTGATCAAACAATACACGCCCCGGAGCAATACCTTCACCGATTACAATATTTCAAAATTAAATGCCGGTACAAGCCTTACACCCATTAATGCTGTGTATTCTATTGGTGATACCGCCTTAATCATAGGCACGGTAAACAAAACCCTTCTCTTTAACAAAAAATCTTTAAGCGTACGGAATATCTTATCCGTGAATAAACAGTTCAATGATGTGCATATTCATACCATATTCCGGCAATCCCGTTCAGAATTCTGGTTAGGTACAGAAGCAGGCTTGTATATTTTCAATATTAAATCCGGAAACACGACCGTGGTGGCCAAGGAATTAAGCAATCCTTATTCGATTACCGATAATATCATCTCGGCCATATTTAAAGATACCGAAGGAGGAACCTGGATAGGCAGCTATTTTGGCGGGATCAATT
>CAYHRC010000476.1:0-2010 GCA_964358565.1 uncultured Sphingobacterium sp.
AATTGCAGATTCCGGTTCTGCTGATGTGGGTTCGAATCCCTCTGGGCACACAAAAATTGATTAAATAGAAAGGTTGTTCTGAAAGGAATAACCTTTTTTATTAAGCGGGAAATTGAGGATTGCACACGTTGGCTTTTTACTAAATCTGCAAATCTCCTTTTGATTTCCCCTGAGGAAATGCGTGCGCCAGAGATACTGGGAACAATATTTCAATATTTACCAACAAATCCAAAGCAGGATTCCCCCCGTTAGGGATTGAAGCGATTACCGGCCTTGCGCCTAATGCCTCCCGAAGGCAATCGGGACAGGTGCAGGCGTATAAGCGTAAAGCCCGACCCGCAGGGAACGGCCAAATTGATATTAATAAAACAAAAAAAACTTTCGGGTATAATTAAAAACCTGCCTTATACCAGATTCCTTCCCGCATTTACAATACCATATATTGTACGAATGATCAGCTTATCATAAATCTCTGATTGTACATCGTCCTTTTGCCCGGCTTTCAAGTTGTTAAGCTGCTGTAAAGCATAATGCTGGATGATAACCAGCGGCAGTACAATCTTTTCGCGCAAAGCGATTGATTTACGCTCTACCGGATACTGCTCCATTAACACTTTTGTATCCGAAACTTCAAGAAGCAGATCCCTGGTAAGCTCAAATTCATCTCTGATCATTCTCCAGAACTGGCCGAACTTTTCATCCTGTTCAAGGTAAGCCGTAACACGGAAATCAGATTTAGACATAGACATCATGCAGTTATCGATCATCGTCTTAAATTGTCCGGATTCATTATAAAGCTGCTTGATGTCATTGAAATAACCCTTATCCCTGGCTTCTTTCAATGCCGAACCTACACCATAATAGCCGGGAATATTTTGTTTTAACTGGCTCCATGCAGTTACAAAGCTGATTGCACGGAGATCTTCGAGCCTTAATTCGGTATCAACATTCCGTTTTACAGGCCTGCTGCTTATATTGATCTGTGAGAGAAGTTTTAAGGGGCTGTGTTTTTCCAGGTATTTTAAAAATAGCGGATGTTCTGTTAAAGCCGAAAAAACCTTATAACTACTGCCTGCCAGCTTTGCTATAAGCTCGGTCTGAGCCTGGTCAAGGGTATTGTTATGGTGTTCATCAAAGGAGGAAACAATTCCCGCATTGATCAATTGCTCCATATTATAATGTGCACTGTCAAAAGAGCCATACTGACTGCTGATCGTCTGACCCTGTATGGTCAGTTGAATATGGTCATTTGCCACATCTTTACCCATTGAAGCATAAAAAAGATGTGTTTTTCCTCCACCCCTTGCCGGCGGACCACCCCTGCCATCGAAAAAGACCAGATCAACACCATTATTTCGCGCTGCGGCGGTCAATGATACTTTTGCTTTCAGTATCGACCAGTTGGCCATTAAATATCCGCCGTCCTTTGTGCTGTCTGAGAAACCAAGCATGATCGTTTGCTTATTTTGGCGGCGTCCTAAATGCTCCTTATAAAAAGGATGAGCATACAGCCTTTCCATAATTTTAGTGGCCTTTGACAGATCCTCAATGGTTTCAAAAAGTGGAACAAAATCGATATTGAGCGTTTCTTTTGTCCATCCGCCTGAAAGAAATATTTCCATCAATTGTAACATATCAGAAGCCTCCTGACAGTTACTGATGATGAACCTGTGGCATGCTTTTTCTCCTCCGGCATACTGCAATTGCTTCATTAAGCGGATTGTATCCAATGTATCTTTAATCAGCGGATCAGCTGTATCAGAACAATAAAGATCAGCTTCCTTAAAGCTAAGTTTGGATACTTTTTCTTCGTCCGGCAGATCTTTATATGAACCATCGAGCCCTTCCTGTTGTACACAGAATTCATGTACCTTACGCAGGATCCGGCTATCCTGCCGGATATCAAGAGAGGCAAAGTAACAGCCAAACAATCTTACTTTACGCAGAAGATCTTCAACTTTATCCAGGAATAAGCCATCATGGACTTCTATTAACACTTTTTTAATAGCT
>CAYHRC010000477.1:0-1991 GCA_964358565.1 uncultured Sphingobacterium sp.
ATTTAACGGATTGAAAATATGAACCATTACAAGGTAGCAGATCAAATCGGGTTTTTTTCATTAAACTACAAAAAAAATCTTTCTTTTTTTGAAAAAAAGCGCTGACTTCCAAGTAATTAGAAGGGTTCTGCATAAATTCTGAAATCGCATATTGAACCGGGGTGTTTACACTGAAGACTTCAAACTGATGAACCTTTCTGAACTCTGTCATTAGCCATCCAGGCGCCAGACAGTAGCCAACTTTCCATCCCGTAGTATGAAATAATTTGCCAAAGGAGGCTGTTATAAAACTTCTGTTTTTTAGTTCGGGATAGCGGGAAATGCTTAAATGTTCCTTTCCATCATAAACCAGGTGTTCATATACCTCATCACTTAAAATAAGTATGTCTGAATTATGTGTAATCCGGATGAGTTCATCTATGTCTTCCGCGTTAAGTGTGGTGCCAGTCGGATTGTTCGGTGAGTTCAGAATGATCATTCTTGTTTTGGGACTGACAAGCTTCCTGACCATCTGCCAATCGATTTTATAATCAGGGGGGCTCAATTCAAAGGGTTTCACCCTGCCTCCAAGCAGTGTCACTGTCGGGGCATAAGAATCATAAGCCGGCTCAAAAATAATTACCTCATCATCAGGCTGAATGACACAGGTTAAGGAAGTGAATAAGGCCTGTGTACCCCCTGCAGTGATGGTTATTTCTGTTTCAGGATCGTATTTTGCTCTGTGCAACTGCTCTTGCTTGGCGGCAATCCTTTCCCTTAAGGATAATACTCCGGCCATTGGTGCATACTGGTTATAGCCCTTTTTCATATTCCTGTTTACCAGCTCGACCAGTTGAGGAGAACAATCATAATCAGGAAAGCCCTGTGACAGATTTATAGCATTATATTGGCTGGCAAGCTGCGACATCACTGTAAAGATTGTAGTCCCTACATCAGGTAATTTGGATTTAAGTAGCATAATAAGGCTAAATTAGAAATTTTTAATAAGCGTATTTTGTAATGTCTTAGTATAATTGATTTTAATTATTAATTTAAAATTTCAAATAGAATTTAGATTGTATGAGTTTCAAAACGAAAGAGAGTCGCCTTTTGCTCGTTCTTGCCGCTTTTTTTATCGCGAATGCAATTCTTGCAGAATTTATCGGGGTTAAAATATTCAGCGTTGAGGGTTCACTTGGAATTTCCAGGTTTGACATCAATATGTTCGGTGTCCCGGATCTCTCCTTTAATATGTCTGCCGGGGTAGTTACCTGGCCCCTGATATTCATCATGACAGACATTATAAATGAATATTTTGGTGTTAAGCAAGTGCGGTTCTTATCTATCCTGGCAGCAATTCTGATAGCTTATGCATTTATGGTCGTTGGTTTTGCAATGGGACTTGTACCATCCAATTTCTGGATAAACCAGACTATGAATGGTCATACAGTTAATATGGATCTGGCTTTCAACGGCATTTTTGGACAGGGAATGTGGATTATTGGGGGTTCAATCATTGCATTTCTGATTGGTCAGATGGCCGATGTTTTAATTTTTCACCGGATCAAAAGAAGTACCGGAGAGAAACTGCTGTGGTTGAGGGCGACAGGTTCAACCCTGGTGTCACAGTTTATTGACAGCTTTGTAGTTATTTTCATTGCCTTTTATATCAATCCCAATTATCACTGGAGCTGGCAAATGGTTGCAGCAATCGGCCTGGTTAATTACACATATAAATTTCTTGTAGCCATACTGATGACTCCAATACTTTACCTGGTACACGGGATCATTGATAAATTCCTTGGAAAGGATCTGTCAGAGAAACTGATCCTGGAGGCTGGGCAGAAATAATTATTTTCCTATGAACAGTTTGAATTTATAATAAACAAAATGAAAAGTTCAAAAGTATTATTTATCCCAATACCGGACATGTTTATACGGATGATATGAAGATCGGGATGCTTGACTGGTTTGAAAAATATCTCAAATGAACTATTAGTAAAAACCATTTT
>CAYHRC010000478.1:0-1984 GCA_964358565.1 uncultured Sphingobacterium sp.
TTTGGAGCGACTGGTGAGGGTGATACAGAACAAAACTTCCAATTATGATACGGATGTTTTTCAGCCAATGATTCAGTTTATTTCAGAGAATTCACGTATTCCGTATGCAGGCGATTCTAATCCGGGTGAAGAAGGATGGGGTTCATCCGTTGCCATGCGTGTAATGGCAGATCATATACGTGCTATTTGTTTCTGTATTGCTGATGGAACACTGCCTTCAAATAATAAAGCCGGTTATGTGGTAAGACGGATTTTAAGGAGGGCTGTTAGGTATGCCTATACTTTTCTGGATCTGAAGGAACCATTTTTAAACAGGCTTGTTCCAATTCTGGCGGATCAGTTTGAGCGTGTATTTTCTGAACTAAAGCAACAGCAGGATTTTGTGCAGAAGGTTGTTCTGGAGGAGGAAATTTCATTCTTAAGGACTTTAGAAAAAGGAATAAAGTATTTTGAAGAATATTATGCTGATGCTGAGAATGATTTGACAATACAGCACTATAAGGAAAAGGGTGATGTGAAAATTCATTTACCAGGGTATAGGGCATTTCAATTGTCTGATACCTACGGGTTCCCAATAGATTTGGTAGAATTAATGGCTAAAGAAAAAGGTGGAGAGGTTGACATGGTTGGGTATGAATTAGAGCTAGCCAATCAAAAAGATCGTTCACGTGCAGCTACAGCAATTGATACCGGCGACTGGGTCATTGTAAATGAAGGAGATGAAGTTGAATTTATAGGTTATGATGAGCTTGAAACTGAATGTCAAATTTTAAAATACAGGAAAGTTACGGCTAAAGGGAAAGAACAATATCAGCTGGTATTAAGCCGGACGCCTTTTTATGCTGAGAGCGGCGGACAAGTTGGAGATACGGGAAAGCTTGAGGATGCCTCCCGCTTATTTGAATACCCTGTAACCGATACAAAAAAAGAAAATGGTCTGATCATCCACTATGTTGATGTGCTGCCTGAGGAACTTTCAGGCAATTTCTGGGCCATGGTTGATCCTGATAAACGGACCGCAACAGAGAATAATCACTCAGCCACGCATTTGCTTCATGCGGCTTTGAAACAAGTTTTAGGTGACCATGTAAACCAGAAGGGTTCACTGGTTAATGCAAATTATTTACGTTTTGATTTCTCGCATTTTTCTAAGGTAACTGATCAGGAACTTGCTGATATTGAGCAAATTGTAAATAGAAGGATAAGGGAAAATATTTCGCTTCAAGAGGAGCGTGAAGTGCCATATCAGCAAGCTATAAATTCTGGTGTGACTGCCCTTTTTGGGGAGAAATATGGTGATTATGTGCGTGTTATAACTTTTGATGATCATTTTTCAAAAGAGCTTTGTGGGGGTACGCATGTAAAGGCAACCGGACAAATCGGCTATTTTCAGATCCTTTCAGAAAGTGCTGTTGCTGCAGGGGTCAGAAGGATAGAAGCTATAAGTGCAGAAAAAGCAGAAGAGTATATCAGAGCTCAAAGTGAACAGATCGCTGACTTAAAGGAACTTCTTAAAAACCCGAATGATCTGCTGAAAAGTGTAGAAAACCTTGTAGAAGAAAACAGCCGTCTTAAAAAAGAGATTGAAAAAAGTATTTTTGAACGCTCTGCGGGATTAAAGCATGACCTTGCAAAACAAGCCGTAAAAATAAATGGCATCAACTTTCTTGCACAAAGAGTTGAATTGCCGAATGCCGATGCACTGAAGAACCTTGCTTTCTCGCTTAAGGATCTTCTGGAGAATTTGTTCCTTGTGCTTGCCTGTGAAATAGATGGCAAACCGAATTTGGCCGTAGTGATATCAGAAAATCTCGTTAAGGAAAAGAACCTGAACGCCAGTAATATCATCCGTGAACTTGCAAAAGAAATCCAGGGCGGTGGGGGTGGCCAGCCATTTTTTGCTACTGCTGGCGGTAAAGACAGTTCTGGTTTAGATCGTGCTTTGGAGAAAGCTAAGACATTTTTAACTGATGGTGAAGGCTGA
>CAYHRC010000479.1:0-1975 GCA_964358565.1 uncultured Sphingobacterium sp.
GGAACGAGGTTAAAACCTGTCATCCCGAATGAATATGAGGGAACTTATCACACTTATGGTAACATTTGCGAAGTTCCCTCAGCTGCGCTATCGGGATGACAGTGAGGGGTAAGGTTTAACGCCAGGAGAGATCTGTGAACAATTAGCAGTGGCGGAACATGAACCTGTGCCATGCAGGCTTGAGATCCCTCATCGCGTGGGAATGTGGATAAGGAACGAGGTTAAAACCTGTCATCCCGAATGAATATGAGGGAACTTATCACACTTGGGAAGTGGCAGAATGTGAACCTGTACCTCAGGCTTGAGATCCCTCATCGTATGGGAATGTGTGTAAAATGATGGTATTCTTATTCACTCATCCGGGAAAAACGCCTGGTACGTTTCCACGACCTAACAACTAAGATGGTATCAGGTATCAAGTATCAGGTAGGATTCCTACTTCTAACAAACAGTCTGACAACCAACAAAAACCACCTAACAGCTTACCTAACAACTAATTCTTCATTTTCTTCGGATCATTAAAATTATCATCCTGTCCGGTAGGCTGGTTTTTTAATTCCACATCCCCGGCAAGACGCCACCGGCCATTCGCAATCTTATAGACATCATAAGAAAAATCCGGACCATAGAGTTCGAACCGCCCTTTTAGTTTGTCATTGGGTGGTGCCAGGTGGTCAAATACTATTCCCACATTAGGGTCATAATTCAATACCATAGAAGCTTTGCGGCTGTATTCAAAGATCACACGTTTCCGGGTGGGATTTTCCTTATCGCCATCAAAGACAGGCATCCCGAAAAAGGGCTTGCCATCCTTAAAAGAGAGCACCTCAATAACTTTTTTAGTAGACTGAACAGTATTTCCCTTCCAGCCAAGCAATACATAATAAGGGGTACTCACATTGTTCAATACTGAAATGATACGGTAATACTGGGCACCGTACCATTTATCATTGGAAGTGACGCTGTCTGCAGGGTTTTTAAATGAACTGGAATAGTCCACCAGCGGGAACATCTCCAGTTTACCATCCGGTTTATTCATCTGCACGGTGCCATAATACCGGTAACTTCCGTTAGCATTCATTACATGCCAGCTGAATATTCTGAACCGCTTATCGGGAGACGTTTGAATCGATATGGATTTAAGCGAATCGAAAGAAAATTTGAATGAATAAGGCGTTTTTAAGGCTTTTACCAATGTTTTGATAAAACTGTAGCTCGCATTATACCGTTCAGGCTCGATGCTGTCATTCACCATTTTAAAGCTCAGTTCTTTCAGGCTGTCCTGCAGACTTAATAACTGTGCATGATTTTTATCAGAAGCAGTGTTCTGAGCCCGGGCTGATAAGAAAAGAAGCATTATACTGAATGCTAATAACGATCTTTTCATTGTTTTTACTGGAGGTTTTCAATTACCATGGCACTGGCTCCGCCGCCGCCATTACAAATCCCTGCCACACCGATCTTTCCGCCAGTCTGCTTAAGAACATTTATCAGGGTAACTATAATACGTGCACCGGATGCACCCAGCGGATGACCCATGGATACCGCTCCGCCATTGATATTAACTTTTGCAGGATCAAGCTTGAGAAGCTGGTTATTCGCAATCGCCACCACTGAAAATGCTTCATTGATCTCATAATAATCAACATTTTCGGCTTTGATCCCGGCTCTTTCCAGGGCTCGTGGTATTGCTTTTGATGGGGAGGTTGTAAACCATTCCGGGGCCTGCTGGGCATCTGCAAACGCTAAAATCCTTGCTAATGGCTTCAAACCCAATTCATCAGCCTTTGATTTACTCATCAACACCAGGGCTGCTGCACCGTCATTCAGGGTAGACGCATTAGCGGCAGTTACAGTACCATCTTTTTTAAATACGGGTTTAAGGGAAGGGATCTTTTCAAATTTAACTGCTTTAACCTCCTCATCTTCATCAACAAAAGTAGATTCAAAGGGAAGAACACGTTGTCGATTCCAG
>CAYHRC010000480.1:0-1974 GCA_964358565.1 uncultured Sphingobacterium sp.
CATAAAGAAGAGTCCGACTTCTCTAGGCTGCGTCTGAATGCGGAAAAATTTCTTTATAACCATGTCCCGGACGAAAAGCAGCTTCCTCAAAAAGACATTAAAATACTTCTCCAGGAATTACAGGTCCACCAGATCGAACTGGAGATGCAAAATGACGAACTCCAACTCACCAATGAGGAACTCGAAAGGCAGCGGTTTCGTTTTTCCGGTATTTATGATTTCGCACCTGTAGGATATCTGATTTTAGATAAATCAGGACTTATCAAAGAGGTAAATAATACCGGAATGGGTTTGCTGGAAGGAACTAAAACAGACATTTCCGGAAAACGGCTGCAAACTTTTGTTTTTCCGGAGGATTATGATGAGTACTACAAATTCTTTATGCGGATGCTGAAAACTCATAGCCGCCAGCGATGCGAGCTTAAGATCTGTACGATTCAGGGCAAAAAGATCAATGCACAGGTTGAAGGTTTATCATTAATCTCCACAGAAGGAAAAATTGAATGTTATATTGCTTTAGTCGATATTTCTGAAAGAATTCGAACAGAAAAAGAACTTGCCGCAACAAAAGAGAGACTGATATTATCCCTGGAAGCATCACAAGCGGGAACCTGGGAGTTAAACAGTAAGAATATGCGATTTTTTATTGGGGAGAGTGCTCAGAAGATCTTTAATATGTCACAGGGCAATTTTCATCGGGATTATACAGATTTTATTAACCTGATCCACCCCGATAACAGGGAAGAAGCTGATGGACAATTCCGGACATGTTTAAATCAGCGGAAAGAGATAAATTTAATATGCCGGTTCTGGAAACCGGATGAAAAAGAATGTTATATGCTTATCCGCGGTCATTCATTATCCCCTAAAATATCTGACCATCGCATCGTAGGCATTATCATGGATATTACAGAAAAGATGCTGATGGAACGCAATTCCAGGCTTCTTCAAATGGAAAATCAAAAAAAGATTGTGCTTGCAACATTATTTACAGAAGAGAGCGAGCGAAAACGTATCAGTGGAGCATTACATGATAGTGTGAGCCAGTTATTGTATGCAGTTAAGATTAAACTGGGACAGCTGGATAAAAATAAGCTGGATACCTCAGAAATTCAAAGCATGAAGAAATTGCTTGATGAAGCAATTGAGGAGACGCGGAATATTTCTTTCGAACTGGCTCCTTCCATTTTGACTGACTTTGGCCTTTCGGCTACTATAGAAGAATTAGTTCGCCGGCTCTCCTCTAAAAATCTGAAAATTACTGCTCATGTTAAGGGCTTTTTCAAACGACTGGACCTGCTTTTGGAAACTAATATTTACAGGATTGTACAGGAGCTGCTCAATAATTGTATCAGACATAGCGAGGGCACTGAGATTAACATCGAAGTACATAATAAAAAGCAAATTGATATAATGATCCGCGATAATGGAAAAGGCTTTAATGTAAAGGAACAGGAAAGCAAGATGACCAGCTCTGGTTTATCAAGTATCAGGAACCGGATCAGTTTATATAATGGCACTTTGCATATCAAATCAGAACCTGGGAAAGGTACAGCTGTTCATGTAATACTTCACAATAATGACAAGGTTACAAAGCTTAATTGATGTATAGAAGTGAAGAATATCATCGTAATTGGAGCTTCAGCGGGCGGTTTTGAGGCTGTATCAAAACTGCTTTCCAAAATTCCTTCTGATCTGCCGGTTGCGATATTTATTGTTGTTCATCTTAGCAAAGACTTAACCATGTGAAAGTTGATCATCAGGTCCACATTGCTGATATGGGTTATATACTCTATGACATAATTTCAAAAACGGCAAAATCTCATTAAATCCGGAAGATATAAAAACCGGGGTTAAATTACTTAGCGAATGAACAACTCCAGCCTATTAAATCAATACTCGTTTCATTGAGTAAAACGAAGGATCATGGAGGAAAGCATTGACAAATCAGGCAAAAGGATTGTTGCAAAAGAA
>CAYHRC010000481.1:0-1968 GCA_964358565.1 uncultured Sphingobacterium sp.
TCCTGATTCAGATTCTGAACTATGTAAATATCCTCAGAGAAAAGTAAATGTCATGACTAACACTCTTGATGATAATGGGTTGGTTGTACCTCTTAAATCTGTTAATCTTGCTTTCAAATGTTTCCCAGCTTCATGTCCTTTAGGAATTTCAAGTTCAGGTAATACTCCATCAGCTTGGCCCGCATCGTCAGTTTAGTCGCATCAATACTGGCCAGCTCTCGTAGATTCTCATCCGCCACAATTCGCACAAATGCATCAGCCCAGTTGTATTTGGTTTTGATTACCTCGTCAGGTACATATGACAACTGCCACACATTCGCCAGGGAATAAAAAGTGTAAGCCAGCCCACTAGTCGCGATCTCAATCAGTGGTAATGCCCCGCGCTTCATCACTTCGCTATACACTGCCTTCGCCAGTGGGAGTCCCAGATCGTCAGTCACGATCAGTACGTGTTCCTTTGCTTTTACTTTGACGCTATGGTCGACGAGTACGCAGGCTAACTGGAAGTCCTTTTCAGATGGATTCATCGTGAAATTATATCATCTCGTCATCCCGACCGCAGTGGAGGGATCTCTCGATTTCACTCGAGATGACCGTTCGTTACTTCTTCGTGATCGTCAGCAAAACGGCATCACTCGCATTTAGAGAGATATCTCGGCGCATACTACCACCTACGTTTAGCTCAGTATTGAGTACGCGTCCGGAGAGGTACTCCTCCCTTACGCTGTAGTTACCCGCAACCAGTCCGACGACAGTGACGGGGAAGACCTCGCTATGTTTGCCTGCTGGATCGTAGTTGACCACCAGCACCCGGATCACTCCCGCATTATTTATCGCTCCCATGGCGGTCACATATGTTCCATTTCCCACCAATGGCAATTTCGCCCCGTCCAGTTTTGAAATCATCTCGAGTGTCTTAAAGCGGGGTTTTTTGGCTACTGCCCCGTACTTGGGGTTCGTCAGCATCCCCCATCCACCATGGAATTGCTTGTCCCCTGGCGCCCCGTCCATTACCTCAAAGGCAAGCGCAAGATCAACCGCCGTCTCGGATAGAGCAGTATTGACCGCCAAAAAGTGCGCCCCTGCCCATCTCCCATCATATGCCGCCGACCGCTCTGGGTTGACCCCCCACTCCGAAATATAGAGATCCTGGGATCGCGAAATTCTGGTCTCCATCATCGATTTGGCTGTTGTAGCATCCTTCACAAAATCATCAATATTAGCGCTATATCTATGCCACGAGAAAAAATCGATTCGAACCGTACTATCTAGTTTGTCATAAAATCCATTCACCCAGGCAGGGTAAAACCCGGTCGTGGCCGGACCGCCAATTTTGAATGGTTTTACTCCGCTCACTCGGTTCGCCGCGTTGGCCGCCACTGTATAGAGAGTTACGTAATTCTTACTTCCCCCCATTTTCCACCCACCAAACAAGTCCGGCTCATTCCACACCTCATAGATCACATTGTTCAGCCCACCCTTGTAGTCGCGACTATAGTGACCCACCGTAGCGGCAACCACTTGCCCCCACTCCCCCCAGTCGTTAGGAAAGTCGAGGATATCACCCTTAGAAATCGCCGGCGGCATATACGAAACGGAGAAAAATGGAGTTGCACCTGCAGCCACAATATCTCCCACCATGGCATCCAGCTTGGTCCAGTCATAGCTCAACCTACCGTCAACTTTCGACACCACATTAAAACCATCATAAATATGATCTATTCTTACGTAGCGCGTCCCCACACTCTTGAGCAGTCCAGAAGTAGCGCTCAGACGAAAGTCGGTGTCCGGTAATTTTTCAAATCCCTGTGATACCCCACTCCACACTTTGCGGATTGGCGCTTGCGGCTGGCTCACATCAACTACAATCGCCGCAGCCTGGTAGCTGGCTCCTGTCACCCACCTCCAAGGGTTCTGTGCGAGTGGCAGAGTCAGTGGCAACGTCACGAGCAATCCCAGTACTACAGT
>CAYHRC010000482.1:0-1967 GCA_964358565.1 uncultured Sphingobacterium sp.
TAAGCATTGTTGCTAATCAGCAGCACAGAAATAAATATTAAAATACTTTGTAAACGGGATCTTCTCATAAAGGCAGCTAAGATAGCATTGTTCATAAAGAAATATTCGATTCACATGCCAATCAAATGAGGACGTTACAAAAGGGCAAACTAATTGTTCGCATATAAACGAGAAATAATATCAGAAAATATCCGATAAAAAGCAGGAGCCTGCCATAAAAAAATGGAGGCTCCTATATACGGACCGTTAAGTTCTCTATTTTTTCTCCCTGATCGCCTTAAACTCGGATCCTTCCTTCCAAGCCGGCATTTTTTCTTCCAATGCAAGTCTTTTCCCTACCAGGAATAAGAGTTTGAGATCCTCAATACCTCCGGCGAACGTCCAGGTAGCCGGATCATATTCATCTGAAGGGCGATGGTAATTTTTCTCTCTGTATTCTTCTTCGGCTTTTTTGCCATATCCGGCTTCTTTTCCTATCACATCAACTCCTTTTGAAGTATATAAAGCAGGGATGCCAACTTTGGCGAAATTAAAATGATCTGAGCGGTAATAATAACCGGCTTCCGGATGAGTTTCAAATGCAATTACCCGCCCGGCTTTTTCAGCCTCTTCCTTCAGATATTCTTCCAGTTCTGATTGACCCTTTCCAACTATAACGATATCTTTTGTTTTTTCAAAAGGGTTTATGCCATCTATATTGATATTTGCAACCGTTTTTGAAGCAGGGTAGACAGGGTTTTGGGCATAGTAAGCTGAACCCCATAAGCCCTGTTCTTCTGATGTAACCGATAAAAAGATAATAGTCCTTTCCGGTTGTGTCTTCAGGCTTTTAAAGGCACGGGCAAGTTCAATCAGGCCGGCTGTACCGCTGGCATTGTCAAAAGCTCCATTATAAATAGAATCAGCCGTCTCGTCAGGCTTCCCAATTCCCAGATGGTCCCAATGCGATGAGTAAATGATTACTTCATCCGGCCGTTTCGTGCCTGTTATTTTACCAATTACGTTGTACGATTTGTTAAATGTTGTCTTAACTTTCATACTCGTGGAAAGCTTCAGGTTTAAAGGTACCGGCTTAAATCCGCGTTTATCTGCAAGAGCAAAAAAACTGCTTGTATCCATGCCTGCAGCTGCTACAAGTTTTTGAGCTGCCGGTAAGGATATCCAGCCATTCAGGTCAGTATACTTATTAGGCTTCCCGCGGTCATCAAGTCTGAGCTTTGACGCATTCCAGTTGTTCTGCACAACAGAAAATGGATAACTGGCTCCTTCCGTGGTGTGTACGATGAGACAGCCTTTCGCACCCTGACGTGCTGCTTCTTCAAATTTATAGGTCCAGCGGCCATAATAGGTCATTGTCTTACCTCTGAAAAGCGAGGTGTCACCCGCAGCAAAACCCGGATCATTTACCATTACCAGCACGATCTTTCCTTTTACATCCAGTCCAGCATAATCATTCCAGTTATGTTCCGGAGCCACAACCCCGTAACCGGCAAAGACTACTTCATCATTATTGAGGCTTACCTTACCGGTGATCTTATCTGTCCAGATAACATAATCATCAAATCCCTTTAAGGTAAAATCGCCTTTTGGAGATGTAACTTTCATAACAGAATCGGCCGTGGTCTGAATATTCACCATGGGTACTTCCTGCAGGTAGCTGCTGTCGTTACCCGGCTCCAGTCCGGCATTAGCGAATTGTTTTTGGAGATATTTGATTGTTTTGGTTTCACCTTCAGTAAATGGTTTGCGTCCCTGGAATGAATCGTCTGAAAGTTCTGCTACATGAAGTTTCATACTGTCGGCACTTAATGCCTGCAGACCATCTTCATTGGCCGGAGTAACTGCATCCTGATTACAGGCAGCAAAAAGAATAATCGCCGCAAAGGCAAGGTATTTAAGTTTTAAATTCATGGCCAGGATAGTTTAGATGAAGATACAAATTTTCGGAGTTTTACAAATTTTCGCAG
>CAYHRC010000483.1:0-1965 GCA_964358565.1 uncultured Sphingobacterium sp.
GCCCCCGCCCAAGCGCTTTGCATCTGCAATAATATATCCGTGTTCAATTTTAATACAATTCCAGGGTCCTGATTTGCCGAAGCCGCTATATAAGGTTTGGCAAATTCCTGCAATAAGGCATAAAACGCATAGGCTCTGAAGAATAAAGCAGATCCTCTGATCATATTCCATTCAGCCTGATCCGAAACTCCCGGACTGATCTCCTGTGCTCCTTCGAGCACCAGGTTAGCGTTAAAAACTACTGCATAAGGCAGGGACCAATCGTTGCGTTCATTATCATTAAACACATCCCGCTGCCAGAGATAGGCATTTCCGGAGGTAGCTGAAACCTGAACTACCGCATCCCATCTGGAATCCGGAATATAAACATTATCTGAAGCCGCTTCTCCCATAGAAGGATATTGCTGGTTCATTGTATTCGTATCGTCTAACAGGAGTTTTAGATTTTCCAGTTTATCTGATGGTAAGGCCAGCTTTTTATCGGGCTTTATATCCAGAAACTTTTCGCAGGCTGTGCTCATGCAGCAGCATAGAATTAATATGAAATATCTGTAAATTTTCATTTTTAAAAGTTTAGTTGGTTCACTTAAATTTAGTATGAAGCCCAAAAGAAATGCTGGATGAAGGAGGCAAATAAGCATCCGAATAATCCGGATCCAGTCCTTCTTTATTTGCCCTCCATATAAATCCCAGGTTACGGGCATTGGTGTACAACTCCATATCATTAAAAGGTGCTTTCAAATTCTTCCCCTGCAGGCGGTACGAAAGTTTGAGATCCTGAAACCTGATATGATCTCCTTTTTCAATAAGAGCGGCAGAGTTCGCATAAAAATCATCCCTTCCGTAACTTGCCGGGAAAACCATAGATGGTACGCTGGTATGCTGCTCGTCCCCTGGTTTCTGCCATCTTTTTGCAAAATCCTGGTGGCCGTACCATCGGGTATATAACTGTCCGTAAGAAATGGACTGACGCCGGAAGTAGTATCCAAATTTATAGGCCATATTGATATAAAGTGACAAAGCTTTATACGAAAAGGTATTCGACAAGGCACCAAAAACAGGGGGCAGTGCGGCCCCATGATACTGCAGGTCTTTTACAGTGGTAGCTGAAGCTATAGCAGAATAATTTTTTCCGGGGTTACCATTAAGATAGCCCATGGGATCTCCTGTGGCCGGATCCAATCCCGCCCATGGATAACTGAATACACTGTACACCGGCTTACCTTCTACCGGAACAATACTGCGGCCTCCGTTTAAATACCTTAAAGCAGTGGATGTACCAGACATATAATAAGATTCTATATTGTTCCTATTATAGCTGAACAGCAGGGCGGTATTCCATTTAAAAGCCTTGTTCATATTCCATGAACTAAGTTGCAAATCAAGCCCCCTGGTAGACATATTTGCAACATTTCGCCGTATGGTTCCTGATACCAGGCCAACTGTAGGATCAATCGGCTGATCGCCGATCAGGTTTTTCCCCTGTTTTACATAATACTCCAGGCTTCCGCTGAGGGCATTATTCTTAAAGCCAAAATCCAGACCCGCATTAAACACGCTTATTTTCTCCCAGCTCAGTTCCGGGTTAGGGTAAGAGCGGATAAATCCATAAGGCCTGTTGTTCATATTCCCGCTGAACTGGTATATAGTAGCAAGGGCAGACAGATTACGATCCAGATTACCATTATAGCCGTAGGTGAAACGCAGCTTTAACAGATCCAGCCATTCGGGACTGAAAAATTGTTCATGGTGAATATTCCAGGCCAAACCTGCCGACCATAAGGGAACCCCCCGCTGATTACTCTTTACACCAAACAGGTTCGAGGCATCCTTTCTGCCGCTGGCTGAAATAATATAACGTTTATCATAGGTATAAGCCGCATTGGCATACCAGGCGGTATACCGGTTAAGCTGATCGGTAAAATCATTGCCTGATGGAATGGGCTGATAATCGCCCGCATTCTG
>CAYHRC010000484.1:0-1956 GCA_964358565.1 uncultured Sphingobacterium sp.
CCTTACTGCCACCTTTCCAGTCTTATAGCGGTGCCAATATTGGCCGCGCATCTAAAGGTGCGGCTGTTGGGATGCTGGCTAAAGTTTATCTTACCCTGGGAAATTATCAAAAAGCGCTTGAGCTTACTGAACAGGTAACGGCCCTTGGCTATACCTTAAACGAAAAGTATACCGATAATTTTAGCCCGGTAAAGAAAAACACGGATGAGTCATTATTCGAAGTGCAGTATTATGGGAAAGCCAATAATGCCGGTTTCTTTGATAATGATAATATGGCCTCTTGGGTTAGCACCTTTACAGGACCAAGGAATTCGAATCTGGTCGCCGGTGCTTACGGGTGGAACCAGCCCACTGCCGAATTTGTTAATGCCTATGAAACGGGAGATACGCGGAAAGATCAAACCATCCTGTATGAAGGAGGCCCTGATTTTGACGATCAGAAATACAAGAGCTCTTACTCTGTAACCGGCTTTAACCTGAGGAAGTTTTTGGTTCCTAAATCCATCTCTCCCGATTACAATACGAATCCTTCTAACTTCCCGGTATTGCGCTATGCTGATGTTCTGTTAATGCAGGCGGAAGCGCTTAATGAGCTGGGCAGAACTGCTGAAGCTCAGGCTCCGGCAAGCGGCAGAAATTCAGGAGGTCCCTTAAACAGGGTTCGCAGCAGAGCGGGATTAGCAAATGTTGCGGGACTCTCTCAGGCTGCATTGAGAACAAAGATCCTGAATGAAAGAAGAATAGAACTTGCTTTTGAAGGTCAGCGCTGGTTTGATCTGCTGAGAATCAATAAGGGTCAGTATGCACTTGATTTTCTGCACTCCATCGGTAAAGCGAATGCTTCAACAAAGCACTTGTTGCTGCCCATTCCTCAAAAAGAAATAGATGCCAATCCTAACCTGGTTCAAAATCCGGGTTATTAAGTGTTCATGGACCTAGCTAAAATTATTCAAATGAGAATATTTCATATTTTAAAAACACAAAGGCGCATGGAAAGTCTCCTGTCTCCGATCTCCCCTGTCAAATCGCTGTTTATGCCGGTAAATAGAGCTAAGGGCTCAATACTGATGCTTTTAGTGCTGATGGCAACGATGTTTGCATCCTGCAAAAAGGCTACTTACGAAGACCTGGTGCCGGTGGAAGCAAATGTGCCTTTGGCTCTTACTGCCAGTAAAACGGCTGTTGTATTGTCCGAGAAAAACTATGATTTGGAGGCGCTTGCTTTAAGCTGGACCAGTGGCACCAATAATGGAAGCAATTCCTCTATCTCCTATAAACTGCTGATAGATAAACAGGGAAATGACTTTAAAAATGCGGTCACTCTGGACCTTGGGAAAGCAGTTTATTCAAAGACCTATTCAGTGAAGGACTTAAACAGCCTGCTTGTTTCAGGAATGAAGCTGGCCCCGGGAGTAGAAACCACTTTGGAAGCCCGGATCATCACGTTCATATCCGGTAATACCGCGCAATCGGAAGCCTCTACCCAGATCATCAAGGTAACCCCTTACCAAGCAGTAACGGATAAATTGTACCTGATCGGTGACGCGACGCCCAAAGGCTGGAATGCCGGTGCTGCAACCGAATTAGCTTTAATGAATAACGTACCCGGAAAGTTTACCTGGAAAGGGCGCTTAAATGCGGGGGAATTTAAATTTATTACTGTTTTAGGTCAATTTTCTCCATCCTATAATAAGGGTGCTGATAATAGCAAATTACTGTACCGGACATTAGATACTCAGCCTGATGGGAAGTTTGTGATCGCTAAGGCGGCGATGTATACTGTCACTGTGAATCTGCTTGATCTTTCTATTGCTTTGGTTGAAGGGGAAGACCCGGTATCGCCTTACACCCAGTTATGGATGGTTGGAGATGCTACTCCTAACGGCTGGAATATTGATAATCCAAACGAAATGAGAGTCGATTCGGGCAACCTGTTTGTGTTTAACTATAATGAAG
>CAYHRC010000485.1:0-1945 GCA_964358565.1 uncultured Sphingobacterium sp.
TTTTACCAGGTTGAGATTGATGCTGACTGATAACACAGAAATTCGTCTTGAGGTTTCTCCCCTCAAAAGCAAATATACAATCATCCAACCTAACCATTCCGTCACCAGTGCTTGTCGCAATCTTACTTATCAATTAGTTAAAGGCGTCTTTTCTGAATACACATTTGTGGCAGTAAATTGAGAGTTCACCTTCACAAACGCTAATAAGCTAAATGTTTTTATAAAAGTGATTTGCCTCGGTAGAAGTCAAGTATTTTCTTTCGCAGAATAAAATCGTAGCGGTTAGTTGCCAAATTCTGATTCGCCCTG
Organism: uncultured Sphingobacterium sp.; assembly: GCA_964358565.1. Taxonomy (GTDB): domain Bacteria; phylum Bacteroidota; class Bacteroidia; order Sphingobacteriales; family Sphingobacteriaceae; genus Daejeonella. The sequence continues at coordinate 310 of CAYHRC010000485.1, forward strand.
TCATAGTTATTTTTCGACACCAGATAATCTACCGAATTTATAGCCCTGCATTAAAGCGGATCTCCATAGTTCTGAATGATTCAGCGAAAGCTTCCTTTTGTTCCAGCAAATTTTGATAACGCTCCCTGGACGTTTCCATATTCAGGTAAGCCTGGCTTGTGAGCTGTTGTAGCTGCACACGCACATTATCTGATATAAGAGCGCTCTCACGCTGAGCGAGCTTTGCAAGTGAAATACTATTCCGGGTTCTGAATGCATTAAAAAGCGGGATATTGATTCCCACGCTGTAACCCTGATTGATATTATTATTATACTGCCTGAAATAGCCTATAGGCAATCCCTGTGCATCACGGACTGCATTAGAGAAATTGCTGCCAACTCCTGCGTCGAAAGATATTCTTGGGAAAAACCCTGCCCTGCTGGCGCGGACCCGGTATTCAGCACTTTTCATACGGAGATCCGCAGCTTTAATTCCGGCATAATTAGTAAGTGCAGATTGATAAACCTGTTCAGCTCCACCTTCATAGATCAATGCAAACTGGGCGGCACTTAAGGGCTCCAGCTCTAATTCTTTATGATAAGAAATATTCAACAGCGCAGCTAAAGCTACCTTTGCATTCTCAAGGGAATTTGCTGCATTCACCGCCGAAAGCTTATCTCCTGAATACTGTCCTTTAACATCAAAATATTCAGCAGGTGCTATGGAACCATTCTGATACATGATCTCAAGCCTCTCAAGCTGTTTTGCGGTAACTTCCTGTTGGGATAATGAGATTGTATAAAGATCTTTAGCGGTAAGTACCTGCAAATATGCAAGGGTAACATTTAAGGATAGATTGTCTTTTGCCTGCTGTTCTTCCTGTTTCGAAGCCTGGTACAGAAATGAATTCTGTTTGATCATGTTTTGCAATGACATGCCATTAAACAAAGTCAGGCTGCTATTCAGATAGGGTTGAGCATAAGTTACCTGCTCGTTGCTGTAAGCGTTCGTAAACGGATCAATACTTCTTCCGAGATTAATTCCGTGAGTTACGCCGCCATTAACGTTCGGAAGCAGATTAGCACGGGACTGCTGTAAACCTATTTTGGCATTTTCTGCTTGAATAGCGCTTCTTTGCACATCAATATTATTTTTAAGTGCTATTGCTATACTCTGTTCCAGATTAAGCTTTGTGAGCAGGGTTTCCTGAGCATAAAGTGTTAAGGACAGTGTAAAAAAGGATATAATTGAGAATATTGTTTTCATCAGAACTTAAGCATTTACGATCTCATCGATTCTTCCATCTAACAAATGCACTATCCGTGATCCGTATGCGGCATTTTTCTCGGAATGTGTCACCTGGATTATGGTTACTCAATCTTCCTCATTTAACTTTTTAAACAAGTCCATAATCTCTTCACCCTGCTTAGTATTGAGGTTCCCGGTTGGTTCATCCGCCAGGATTAGTTTCGGATTCACGGCAATAGCTCTTGCCACACCAACAAGCTGCTGCTGTCCGCCCGAAAGCTGTGAAGGGAAAAGATCTTTCTTACCCACGATTCCAAAGCGGTCGAGCATATCAGCAACGATGGCCTTACGTTCTGAGCTTTTGATATCCTGGTATATCAGAGGGGTCTCAATGTTCTCATAAACTGT
>CAYHRC010000486.1:0-1943 GCA_964358565.1 uncultured Sphingobacterium sp.
CTACTCTGCTTTTTTACCAAGCATAAGTACCTCGCTCACCAGGACTTCGGTCACATCTCGTTTTACACCTTCCTTATCGGTATAGCTGCGGTTGCTGAGCTTGCCCTCAATACTCACTTCTGAGCCTTTATGAAGGTAATTCTCTGCCACTCCTGCAATACGATCCCACATCACCAGGTTATGCCACTGGGTTTCCTCGATCTTTTCACCCTTGTCATTCTTGTACGAATCACTTGTGGCAAGTGACACACGGGCCACTTTCTTTTTCTCGCCGATGGCCTTTATTTCCGGGTCGCTTCCCAGAAAGCCTGTCAGGCGCACGCTGTTTCTCAGATTGCTCATGATTATATTTTTTTTCTGATTAAAGAACGCCGTCCGACCACCGGACAGCGACAGTGTAAAAGTGAACAGACAGGCAAAATATAGCCGGAGAATAAACGGATACATACGGTTATATCCGTTTTACATACATATCCTATAAATTCATCCGAGCATAAACCTCTCCTTGCCTATGGAACGTGCATGTTTGGACTGTGGCAGCCCGCTTAGAGGCCGTACAGACAAAAAGTTCTGCGACGACCAATGCCGCAGCGCATATAATAACCGCATCAAGGCTGAAAGCTTTTCTTCGCTTAGTCCTGTGAATGCAATTCTAAGAAAGAATTATTCCATCCTGGCAAGGCTTTGTCCGGCCGGCAAAGTCAGGTTAAAAAAAGATGAACTGCTTCGCTATGGTTTTGATCTGAATTATCATACCCACCTCTATGAGACCCAAACGGGGAATACTTATTTTTTCTGCTATGATTATGGTTATTTGAAGCTGGAGAATGAGGTGTTTTTGATTGTAAAAAAAGTATAGAGTATTGAGTACGGCGTATTGAGATATCCGCAGGACGGGTTGAAACTATTTGCCTGATAACTGATGCTAAAATAAATGAGAAAACATGGAAATTTTATGGAGAGCTGAGCTTGTGAAACTCCGGGGAGAAAAACGAATTGCGGTTTATTTCCCCAATAAGACTGAATTGATTATCCGGATAAGGAAATTGCAGGGAGCAAAATGGAGCAATACACTGAAAGCATGGCATTTACCGGATACAGAGGAATACCGCGAAAAATTTAAGATCCATAGTCCTGCGGATCCGCTATCCGCTAAGTCAAAAGAAATCGGAGAGTTTAAACTATGGCTTCGGTCGAAACGCTACAGTGAAAATACAATCGAAACCTATATGAACGCATTGAGGTCATTCCTGACCTTCCACCAGGATAAATCTATTTCTGAAATCAGCAATACAGATGTGATCCTATACAATAATAATTACCTGCTAAAAAACGGATTATCTGCCTCCTATCAAAACCAGGTAGTGAATGCTGTTAAATTGTTCTTTAAAACACAAACACATCTGCGGATCAATCCTGACCTGGTTCACAGGCCCAAAAAGGCTAATGTTTTACCCAACGTTTTAAGCAAGGAAGAGATCAAACTGATATTAAATTCTCCTAAAAACATCAAGCACAAGGCTATGCTCTGTCTTTTATATAGCTGCGGACTGCGCAGATCAGAAATATTAAACCTGAAGATCATGCATGTAGATTCTAAAAGGAAGCTGCTGATTATCAAGCAGGCCAAAGGAAAGAAAGACCGGGTGGTACCCTTATCAGAAAAAATAATTATCCAATTACAGGAATATTATAAACTGTACAGGCCAAAGATCTGGCTGTTCGAAGGACAGAATCCGGAAGAACAATACAGCGAAAGAAGTTTAGCAAGCGTTCTTAAACAAGCTTTAAATACCGCTAAAATTAAAAAGCCGGTGAGCCTTCATTGGCTTAGACATAGCTATGCGACCCATTTACTGGAGAACGGAACCGATCTGCGATACATCCAGGAAATACTGGGCCATAAAAGCAGCAGAACAACAGAGATCTACACCCATGTCAGC
>CAYHRC010000487.1:0-1941 GCA_964358565.1 uncultured Sphingobacterium sp.
TTTACCTCTTGTTAATGAATTCAGGTCAATTGGTTAGAGAAATTTAATTTGGCGAGATCAGCCCAACGCAACGTTACAGACACTACGGGGGCGAGGCTGTTGGAGCTGAGGTGGGAATTTCTTCCTCAATCGAAAACCCGTGAGTTAACAACCCAAAGCAGATATCCTGACTGCAACTTAGTGATTGTCTATTTAATTGTGCAGCCCAGAGATCAAACCCTGGCAATCTTTGATGCACGTAATAATATCGAAATGCCACTTCCAACGCAGAATCGTGTCGCCATTCAGTGTCCGAATCAACAATAATGGCTTTGATAGCCCGTTCGATGGACCCTCGACCAGGATACAGGTGAGTGGTCTTGAGATTACCATCAGGACCTAGAAAGGTATATTCTGGAATATCGGTTGTTTCGACATTATCGAAACATGAAGGATCACCTCGCCGCAGCATCAATTCACACTGTTGAATATTGTTCCCCAGATGAACTTGAGGGTAATTTTGGTATTCACCGTTATATGCAGGGATATTGCAATACTCGTCGCGCCGGGCATCTTCAGGTATGATGCCCATTTCGCTGATTTGTGATTTAACCGGCGCCCATTTGCCGTTTTGTTGTTTTCCGCTTAGATAATCACATGAATATTTGCTACCTAGCTCAACACTATATCCGTTCATTCTATCCAAAGCTAATTGGTTTGCATGAACAAACGCCTCTGAAGGGGAATACGTAATGAATTCCACATCATTGATTTCCAAGGGTAAACGATGAAGCAGCAAAACCTCCGGTCGATCCCATAAATAATCTGAAATATAGGCTATGGTATTGGTCGCTGCTGCCCCCCAGTTACTCCTGCTTATTTCGGCAGATAAGGAAATAATGTAGTAGGGATTCTTTACCAGCCAGTTTTGAAAAAAGGACTTACAATTACCCCAGCCAATCTCTGAGTCAAAATACGAGGTACTTATTGGCCCAGTACAGGTTTGATCTCTCCAATATTCTTCTATTAAGTCCGCTGAGGCAACTAATTCAGGGGTGCCCCAGGCAAAGTTAAGCAGACATTGGTTAGAATCAACGGATATTCCCTTTACTTCCGTCATAATACGTTCCAGGATATTTTTAACCTCTTCAGCATACCGAACATCGCCCGCCAAGTGATAAGCGATAGCTTTGGCATACAATATCGGGGTACCTCCACCATCATCGTTCCAAACCGGTTCATTTGAGCTGGCACACGTTTCCTGAGCGCTTAATTCATATTTCCATTCCTTATCTGCCCATTGGAGCACATCCATTACTGCACTATGATAAGGTTCTACCCCCTGTTCAGCTTTTCGTGCAATGACCATTAATTCTTGAGGAGTCGTCAAATACCCTCTCGAATCGGTTACATTGATAATCTCTACCGGTTTCTGGGTAGGGTTTGCCATTACGGCAGGAGTGTTTTCTGCAATAGGATTTTCGCTGCTTGAACACCCTGCGATGATCAAAAAGCCGACAAAAAACCTCGCAAAAAAACGTGGTGTGCGCTCAAAAATTGTAATCATAAAAAGTCAAGAATCCTTTTACTTAACTTTTCCATTGCGGATATTATTATCTCCCCGTCTTATTCTGGCTGTGACATCCTGACCGACTGGCAACATCTTCAAGTTATAACGTAGTCGATATAGCAGGTAGCGGATGAGTTTACCCCATCCCCCAGTGAACCTGCGCCCGGATGTCAGAACAACAAGTTCTTTTTTCCCTGAGTATTCTATGCGGAGACCATTCGATTTGAAGGTTGGGCCCACATTGAGATCATCACTCAAGGACTTCTGATCGTAGTATTTTAGAAACTGCACGCGGTTCACAGCGTAGTTACTGCCACGCGTTGTAGGAATGCCTAGCAACTCCCGTTTGACCCATCTTGCGCCATGATGAGCCATCATCCGTACCATGATCG
>CAYHRC010000488.1:0-1934 GCA_964358565.1 uncultured Sphingobacterium sp.
CTAAAATACAGATATTTGCTACAGATCTTGATTCGGAATCAATCGACGTAGCCCGCTCAGGACAATATTATGATAATATAGCTGCATACGTTTCACCTGAACGTCTTGGGAGTTTCTTCGATAATAAAAATGGTTTCTATACTGTAAAAAAGGAGCTGCGTGAAATGATTATTTTCGCAAATCACAACCTGATTAAAGATACCCCGTTTACCCGTATTGATTTGCTCAGTTGCCGTAATTTAATGATCTATCTAACTGCCGAACTGCAGAAAAAACTGATCCCTATTTTTCATTATGCACTTAACCCTCATGGATTATTGTTTTTAGGTCCTGCAGAAACTATAGGGAGCTTCACGGATATGTTTTCTGTTATTGATCCAAAATGGAAAATATTTGAACGAAAAGATAATGGCGGACAAAAAGGAGAATATCTGGACTTTCCTTTTCAGGTATCTAAACCGCAAATTCATAAACTCAGAATTGATGAACCTCTTACCGGTAAGTATTCACCCCAGAGCACTTTTAATCGAATCCTGCTGGAGAACTTCAGTCCGCCGGCAGTACTTATCAATGAAAAGGGGGATATTCTCTATAATAACGGCAAAACTGGTAAATACCTCGAATTGCCAAGCGGTGAAGCAGTTATGAATATACATAAAATGGCGAAGGAAGATCTGCGCTATGGATTGGGTAATATTATTCATCAGGCCCGTAGCCAAACTGGGATTGCAGAGATCACTAATATTAAATTTAGTGAAAACGATCAGGTTAGAGCCGTTAGCATAAAGGCCGTTTTATTGCATGAGGCCGACTTGCAGGGCTTGGTTCTTATCATTTTTGAAGACAAAGGCTTGATAAAGAAATCCAGAAGCAAATCAGGAAAAGCTGAAGATGAGAACTCCCTTGTGGTCCAGGAATTGAAAAAAGAACTGATATACACCAAACAGCGGTTGAACAGCGCCATTGAACAGATGGAAATCTCACTCGAACAGCTTAAATCAACTAATGAAGAGTTGCAAAACACAAACGAAGAACTCCAAAGTACCAATGAAGAATCTCTGACAACCAAAGAGGAGATGCAATCATTGAACGAAGAGCTCATGACAATTAATGTACAGTACCAGGCCAAGGCTGAAGAACTTAGCAGGATCAATAATGATATGAAAAACCTGCTGGATGCTACAGAAGTTGGAACGGTGTTTCTGAATAACGAAAGGAAAATATTAAGGTTTACCCCCCAGGTACGTAATCTTTTCAACCTGATACCTACTGATGTCGGTCGCCCAATTATAGATATTGCCGCGAATTTTGAATGTCCCTCGCTGGAAGAAGATATAACAGAAGTGATCGAAAGGCTGGCTATTAAACAAACAGAAATTAAAACAAAAACCGGGGAATGGTATACATTAAGGATTATTCCCTACCGTACACTTAATAATTTCATTTCAGGTGCTGTGCTTACTTTCACTTTAATAACCACTTCTAAACAACTGAAATACAAGATTAAAGCTTTGAAGAACTATACATCAGAAGTGGTTAATGGCCTTAACAATGCAGCAATTCAGCTTGATAACGAGTTGAATATACTGACGGTAAATCAACAATTCCTCCAGTTTTTCCAGGTAAAAGAGAAATCAGTTAAGAACCATTCTTTCATAGATTTTATAAAACATCATTCGTCATCGCCAAATTTAGAAAAGTTACTTCACGATTGCCAGAGAAGCGGGAATCAAATGAATAGCCCCATTAAAATAAATGCAAATACTGACAGAACATATGAACTAAGTGCAAACCCATTTGTTGATGAGACTATAGGGGAAACATTACTTATTCTGGTGATGATAATTGAATCATAGAACTTTAAATGAAAAACAAGGAACATAAAGAAGAGTCCGACTTCTCTAGGCTGCGTCTGAATGCGGAAAAATTTCTTT
>CAYHRC010000489.1:0-1918 GCA_964358565.1 uncultured Sphingobacterium sp.
GCCCTGATCGAATCGCTGGAAGGCAAGCGTGGAAATCCGCGTATCAAGCCACCATTCCCGGCAATTTCGGGAGTATGGGGTTGCCCAACAGTAGTGAATAATGTTGAAACTATTGCATCCGTGGTTCCTATTATTAATGATGGCGGTGAAGAGTACGCGAAGATTGGAATAGGCCGGAGTACAGGAACAAAATTAATTTCTGCTTCCGGAAACCTTAACAAGCCCGGCGTGTATGAGATAGAACTGGGTCTTCCTGTTGAAGAATTTATTTATTCTGATGAATACTGTGGCGGGATTGCCAATGGAAAAAGATTAAAGGCAGTAGTTGCCGGCGGATCCTCCGTTCCTATTTTACCCGCTAATCTTACTTTGAAGACAATAAACGGTCAGTCGCGGCTGATGTCTTATGAATCACTGGCAGATGGGGGATTTCAATCCGGTTCAATGCTCGGTTCAGGTGGCTTTATTGCATTTGATGAAGATCAGTGTATTGTACGGAATACCTGGAATTTTTCACGATTCTATCATCATGAAAGCTGCGGTCAATGTTCGCCATGCCGCGAAGGAACCGGCTGGATGGAGAAGGTTTTGCACCGGATGGAGTATGGTCATGGCAAAATGAGTGATATCGATCTGCTTGTTGATGTAGCTAAAAAAATCGAAGGAAATACAATCTGCCCTCTTGGAGATGCCGCTGCCTGGCCTGTAGCCAGTGCAATCCGTCATTTCAGGGATGAATTTGAGTGGCATGTTTCTAATCCTAAAGATGCGATGGAACGAAATTACGGTTTAGGAAAATATGCTGATCCGCTGCCTAAGCTGGAAGAGGTAATTTAAATTAAATACCTGTCATTTGACAGGGAATAGGGCTGATTGGATCAGACCAAATAAAAAAGAGAGAATCTTTAACCATGAGTGAGAAAGTTAAAGTTATAATAGACGGTATTACGGTTGAAGTAGATGCCGGTACGAGTATCCTCAATGCTGCGCGTCAGATTGGAGGAGATATTGTACCCCCTGCTATGTGCTATTATTCCAAACTGGAAGGTAGCGGGGGTAAATGCCGTACATGTTTGGTAAAAGTGAGCAAGGGCTCCGAAAAAGACCCGCGTCCGATGCCAAAGCTGGTTGCTTCATGCCGTACAGGAGTGATGGATGGGATGGAAGTTCAGAATATCACCTCACCAGAGGTTATTGAAGCACGTAAAGGTATTGTGGAAATGCTCCTTATTAATCATCCTTTGGATTGCCCGATTTGTGATCAGGCGGGTGAGTGCCACTTGCAGGATCTTTCCTATGAGCATGGTTTAGCATCTACCAGGTATGAATTTGAGCGCCGTACCTTTGATAAAATAGATATAGGCGATAAGATCCAATTGCATATGACACGGTGTGTCCTGTGTTACAGATGTGTATATGTTGCTGATCAGATTACAGATCACAGAGTCCATGGGATCCTGGGAAGGGGTGATGCCTCCGAGATCTCTACCTATATTGAGAAAGCTATTGATAATGACTTTTCAGGAAATATGATCGATGTTTGTCCTGTTGGAGCATTGACAGATAAAACTTTCCGCTTTAAGAACCGGGTTTGGTTCACTAAACCGGTTGACGCTCATCGTGATTGCCCTGCCTGCAAAGGAAAAGTGACCCTTTGGTATAAAGGGGATGATGTATTGCGTGTTACCGGACGTAAAGACCAGTTTGGAGAGGTTGCAGATTTTATATGCAATACCTGCCGTTTTGAAACAAAACAGACGGCTGACTGGATAATTGAAGGCCCGCGTCACATAGCACACACTTCGGTAATCTCATCAAATCATTATGAAATGAAGCCTTTGCCAGTTATTGAAAATAATCCGCTTTTAATAGAAGCTAATAAAATAGTGCTGTAGTTCTGAAGTGCTGAAGTACTGGA
>CAYHRC010000490.1:0-1911 GCA_964358565.1 uncultured Sphingobacterium sp.
CATCAGCAAATACTCAGAACAAAGAAGTTTTCGATTTTTTAGCATCTGTATCCAATAAATATGGTATCGGCTTTTGGAAACCGGGCGCCGGTATTATTCACCAGGTAGTATTAGAGAACTATGCCTTTCCTGGTGGAATGATGATTGGTACAGACTCACACACACCTAATGCCGGAGGCCTGGGAATGATCGCTATTGGTGTTGGTGGTGCTGACGCCTGTGATGTTATGGCTGGTTTAGCATGGGAATTAAAGTTTCCTAAAGTTATAGGTATTAAGTTAACCGGTAAATTATCCGGATGGGCTTCTGCCAAAGATGTAATTCTGAAAGTTGCCGGTATCCTTACTGTAAAAGGTGGTACCGGATATATCGTTGAATATTTTGGTGAAGGAGCAAGATCACTTTCGGCAACAGGAAAAGCAACTATCTGTAATATGGGCGCCGAAATAGGTGCTACAACTTCCATTTTTGGTTATGATGATAAAATATCAACCTATCTGAGAGGAACAAGCCGGACAGAAATAGCTGAACTGGCTGATGCTGTTAAAGAACATCTTACCGGAGATGAGGAAGTCTACACTGATCCACAGGCTTATTTCGATCAGGTTATAGAAATAGACCTTTCTTCGCTTGAGCCTCATATCAACGGGCCATTTACTCCGGATATGGCATGGCCTCTGTCACAATTTGCAGTAGCAGTACGCGAAAATGGATGGCCGCAGCAACTGGAAGTAGGTCTGATCGGTTCATGTACCAACTCCTCTTATGAAGATATTACCCGTGCAGCATCAATAGCACAACAAGCTGTCGATAAAAATCTTGTAGCAAAAGCAGAATTTACAATTACACCTGGCTCTGAACTTGTCCGCTATACGGTTGAACGCGATGGATATCTGAAGATATTTGAAAATATGGGCGGCGTGGTACTGGCAAATGCCTGCGGACCTTGTATCGGACAATGGGCGCGACACAGTAATGATCCAACCCGTAAAAACTCTATTTTAACTTCCTTCAACAGGAACTTTAAATCACGTAATGACGGTAATCCAAATACTCATGCATTCGTAGCTTCCCCGGAAGTTGTAACAGCTTTAACAATTGCAGGAGACCTGGGCTTTAATCCCATGACTGATACACTCACCAACTCCCTTGGAGAGCAGGTGAAGCTTGATGAGCCTCAGGGTTTGGAAATGCCTTTGAAAGGTTATGCAGTTGAAGATGCAGGATACCAGGCACCAGCCGAAGACGGAAGTAAAGTTAGTGTGATCGTGGATCCAAAATCAGCCCGTTTACAATTACTTGATCCATTTAAGGCATGGGAAGGAACTGATATTACCGGACTCAAGCTTCTGATCAAAGCAAAAGGAAAATGTACTACCGACCATATTTCTATGGCTGGCCCATGGTTGAAATTCCGTGGACACCTCGATAATATCTCTAATAATATGCTTATTGGAGCTACTAATTTCTTCAATGAAAAAGCTGATAATGTAAAGAACCAGTTAAATGGAAATTACGGCTCTGTGCCTGCTACGGCACGTGCATACAAAGCTGCCGGAATAGGAAGTATTGTTGTCGGGGATGAAAATTATGGTGAGGGATCATCACGTGAGCATGCTGCAATGGAGCCAAGACACCTGGGTGTCCGTGCTATTCTTGTTAAATCCTTTGCACGTATTCATGAAACAAACCTTAAAAAACAAGGTATGCTCGGCTTAACATTTGTAGATCCTAATGATTATGACCGCATTCTTGAAGATGATACGATCGACATCACTGGCCTGAATGATTTCACACCAGATAAACCACTTGGCATCGTTTTACATCATGCCGATGGAAACACTGAAGCATTCCCTGTAAACCATACTTATAATGAGCAGCAGATTGAGTGGTTTAAAGCAGGCGGTGCAT
>CAYHRC010000491.1:0-1907 GCA_964358565.1 uncultured Sphingobacterium sp.
TACCTTATGTCCGCGTCCGATAGTATCTGCACGCGGCGAGGCGCTTAGCCGTGCAGCTGCGATCAGATCTTTCTTACCCATAAGGATACCTGAACTCTGCGGTCCGCGGATAGCTTTACCCCCTGAACAGCACACCAGGTCAAAACCCATATCATTGAATTTCCACAGATTTTCAACCGGAGGTACGTCTGCAGCCATATCAATCATGGTCGGAATATTATGCTTTTTAGCAATCTGTACCCATTCCTCGTGCTTGATCTTTCCGTGACTTGCATTGGCATTCAAAAAATGCATTAATGCCGTCTTATCCGAAATTGTTCTCTCAAGTTCCTCAACACCATCAATTTGAATCACTTTTACGCCACAATTCGTAAGAGCATGATTATAACCGATCTCATGCCCCTTTTGCATGATCACTTCCGTTTTCATGCCTGTACCTTCCAGCTGTGGTATCATGGCAGCTTTTTTAGCATCTACTCCGGATAAAACACCCGCCATACCAAGCATTAAAGCAGAAAATGCTCCTGATGTCACTGTTGCTGCTTCAGCATGAGTCCATTCAGCAATTTTAGCTCCCACCTTATCCTGAAGCTCATCTATCATGCAAAAAGATTTGGATGTGTTTCTAATTGTATCCAGTACTTCATCATGCATTAAAGAACCGGTCATAAATGTAATGGTTCCACGTCCGTTAATGAATGTACGTACTCCGAGTTCTTTAAAAAGATCCCGTTTAGCTGCCGGTGATGGACTTAATACTTCTGCTGCCACACTCTGACCGGAAAATGCTCCAGCAGCCAAAGGCAGCACTGTTAAACCTTTAATCAGGTCTCTGCGTTTCATAATCTATTATTTATTGTTTTAAATTATTAAAATTCATTGTATAGATTGTTGCCTTAAAATTATCTTTCCAATAATAAATTTAATCAAGGGAATTAGATGATTAAGGCTGCACTAATATTCAGGATATTCTCACACAAGAGAATTCATTATATAATTATCCTCTAAATCGCGGGTATTATCATGCAAAATCATCCTGTCCAAACCCGTTATATCGTCTAAGCATATAAATTTATAAAATTTGATAGATAATTAATTGTTGATCTTTAGTGATATTAAATTATTAATAAAATAGTTAATTCTTGTCATAAATATGTTTTGAAATATGAATTATTTAATTTAATTATGTTGTAATTAAAATAAACTTAACAAAAAACTTAAATCAATCTCCAGTTATGAATGAAATGAACCAGGTAACTTTGAAGGATAGCAGCGCTAATCCCGGACCTCTAGGCCTGTTTGGCTTTGGAATGACCACTATTTTATTGAATTTACACAATGCGGGAATTTATGAAATGAATTCTATGATACTCGCGATGGGCATATTTTATGGTGGAATTGCACAAATCATTGCAGGTATATTAGAGTCAAAGAAAAACAATACGTTTGGAATGACTGCATTTATATCCTACGGATCTTTCTGGCTTACTTTAGTAGCTCTCATTGTTATGCCGAAACTTGGCTGGATACCCGCAACCTCCACCGAAGGGATGGTAGCATATTTAATTATGTGGGGTATATTTACCTTCTTATTATTTATCGGCACTTTAAGATTGAACAGGGCGCTTCAATTTGTTTTTCTTTCATTAACTATCCTGTTTTTCCTATTGGCTTATGGCGATGCTACAGGCAACCTTAAAACTTTTACTGGTTATGAAGGGCTCATTTGTGGTGCATCTGCAGTATATACCGGTATTGCAACTTTACTTAATGAGGTTTATGGCAGAACTGTTTTACCAATTGGTCCTGTAAAGCAATAATACTTGCAATTAAAGAAAGCTGGCAGAAATTCATTATGATTTAATGAATTTTCTGCCAGCTTTTTAATTTACTCCAACAGCTGCCGT
>CAYHRC010000492.1:0-1904 GCA_964358565.1 uncultured Sphingobacterium sp.
GTTGCCCTTTCTGAACTTTTTGGGAAAATTTCTTACCCAATACTTCTTCGAAAAATTTAGGATGCATGCCAAACCCCGGACGTACGGATCGCATATTATTCTCTGTAATTGTATCTCCGGGTTCTGCATCAGCCGAGACATAAAGTGACCTGCTGAATTCTCTGCCTTTTATCTGCTTGTTAGTAAGTGAATAATTAATCTCCCCTATCGCTACTTCTGCTTCACGTACAGCATGCACCATTTCTGTGAATTCCTTTTCGTTAAGCGAAAAAGAAGCATCTGGGCCGCCTATGGATCGATCAGTAATAAAATGTTTTTCAATTACCCTGGCGCCAAAAACTGTTGCAACAACAGGTGCCGTAATTCCCAATGTGTGATCAGACAAGCCGCTGATTACGCCAAAACGCTCACTCATATCTTTAATCATCACCAAATTCGCTTCTGCTATTGGTGCGGGGTAACTTGTTGTACATTTCAGTAAAACAATCTGGTCATTTCCCTGTTTTTTACAGGCCTCAATAGCAAGTACAATGTCGTTCTCATCAGCTATCCCGGTAGAAATGATAACCGGCTTGCCTTTAGATGCAATATATTCTATCAGAGGTATATCTGTAATTTCAAGGGAGGCTACTTTATAAGCAGGCACTTCAAGTTGTTCCAGAAAGTCTACAGCTGTTTTATCAAATGGCGATGAAAAACAAATCAGGCCTTCTTCAGAAGCTACCTGAAACAATTGCTTATGCCACTCCCATGGCGTGTAAGCTTCCTGATAAAGGTCATGCAGGTATTGCCCGTCCCAAATCGTGCCCTGCTTGATCATGAAATCATCCGTTTTTGCATCAAGGGTAAGGGTATCAGCTGTATAAGTCTGCAGCTTGATAGCATCCGCACCGGCACGTTTAGCAGCTCGTATCGTTACAATGGCATTTTCAATACTGCCATTATGATTCGCAGACAATTCCGCGATAATGAATACAGAGCCGGATTCACTCAGCAGAAAGTCTCCTATTTGAATTTTTTTCATTGGATTGTTTGTATCAGATATCGTTATTTGGGGGAACGTGCAAAAAAATTCACCATTGGACTGGCATAAAATTCCTCCTTTAAAAGGAATAATTTAACAAGATCAATAGCTATTCTATCAACAATCTGTCCATCCTTGATGATCTCTTCAATTGCATATCCAAAAGACCTGTTCATCTTTAAGGCAGTTGGGTTTGATGCAAGTGCCGTTCCATATACTTTTTGAAGTTTTAATTCTTCAAATCCATATTTCAGCAACAGATAGTAGGCTTCCATTCCATAAAGTGAATTACGTTCACTAGTAACACCTATATATAATCCGGGTTCAGCAGTACCATTTACAGGATCTATTTTGCTAAAATTTACTACGCCCAATTTATCTCCAGTCTTTGACTGTATTACAAAATATAAGTGGGAAGCACTATCCTTAACTGATTCAAACCACCTGATTTGTTGTTCTTCAGAGATGATATTTTGAGAAATCATATGCACAGAATCATCTCTGGAATTACGCCACTGACGAACTAGTTCAATATCATTTTCATCCATCTTCTTCAGGTTAACAGAGACACCGGATATCATACACGCGTTTTTTTAAGTCGGTCACCATACTGCACTTCATTATCTACCAGAACTTTTACAGGCACTTTAAAGCTTTCAAGTCGAGCCTTACAATGTTCTTTCAACCTTGCTATAAACGCTTTCTTATCTTCCTCTGCCGACAATCTGACCTTAGCAACGATAATTTTTCCTGTTATAGGATTCCTTTCACCATAAACCATCACTTCAGCCACATTATCCATCTCATTGATTACATTTTCAATTTCTGTTGGATATACTTTTTCACCTTTTGTACACTAAGATTAATAAGCTTAGAAAAA
>CAYHRC010000493.1:0-1904 GCA_964358565.1 uncultured Sphingobacterium sp.
TATGTCCCCACCATTTTGATTTTTAAAATAAAGAGCATCAAAGCTGGAGTTAATAAAATCGATTTTTTTGTATGATAAAATCGTTTCAGTTCGAGTCACAGATTGACTAGCTGCAGATTTATTCTCCGTATTTTTTACGGCAGAGGTTTTGTCCCAAATTTTATAAGATTGTGACAGTTTCTCAAATGCATTTCTTAAGTTCTCATATCTTTCTTTAATGTTTTGATCGATATGAATATCAATTTGCACATTACAGTTATCATATTGGAGTTTTAGGTCAGCCAAGTACTCGCCTTTCTCATTATATCGCTCCTTAAATTTGTCTGTGAATAATCCGAAAATGAATATCTGTGACAGCAACCTGTAATTTGCAGCCTTTTTAATTTCAATTTCTACTCTTGGAATTTCGTTAAAAATATCCTCCCTCTCCTGATAAGCTTCTAGAAGTGTTTCTTTTACTCCTTCAAGTCCTTGGCTGGTTACCGAATTTGAATCGGAGCTTTTTATTTCACCTTTAAGCCTTTCTGGCAAGAAATAATATGGTTGTTCCTCTGGAATGTAATTCTCAATTTGAGGTATGGTTGATTTATCAGTCCAATCCGCAATTTTCTTTCTATCATAGATCCCAGTTCCTGGAATTCCGGTATTTAAATATGCCCCAGTACTTCCTAAATTAACATTGAGACCTTTAACGCCTATTGTAGCGCTAATGCCTTTTGAACTAAAGTTTAGGTACACTCCTGGAAAGAGTTTTTGCCTTCTTCTGAAACCCATTGTTATGTCTTAATAATCAATTACTTATTATCACCTTCATAAAGATAGGATTGTTCTCAATAAATCCAAACCAGAGCTTCACAGTAAAATTTGCGAACCGAGCATTGTTTCTGGAGGAAAAAAGTGCAACCCTACTGTCCGATAGAGTTAGCACAGCGCTCTACGGATTATTCAATGCAATCCCGTACATACGGGACAGACTCGTTTATAAAATAGCACCGGTAATTATTCAGCTGTTCAATAATCTGCAAGACATGTAGAATTTGAGATAATGCGGGTTTAAAACCCGCTTTTATCAGGAGTACGGGACGGGCAGGCTAACATCCCCAACAGCGGTTATTTAATGAAAAAGGGTATGAAGACTTGCTTATGAAATGGCAGTGGAAATTGTTCTGCTGTTCGAAACGCCCTCTGTTACCTTCCCGTTGAACTACTCAAAAAATTCGAGTAGTTGATTGCTGCTGCACTTCACTACTTTGAAAAATTTCTTTATACTACCTACGCCGCCTTAACCGGCATCTGCCTGTAAATTTTCCCATCCAGCTCACAGCCCCCCTTAGCATGCTGAGGATGTTCAGCTTCAATAGTAGGGTCTTGAGGATTGATATTGAATTTGGCTTTACCACATTGTTTAAAAAAGAAGGCTACTTCATTAATCTCGCAAGTCTGTCTGATATGATCAACCCATTCCTTTTTTACAGGCCTGGCTTTATGGCCGGACTCCCCACCTACGATCACCCAATCAATCTGTTCCAGGTTTAAAGTTCTGACAGATCCTATCAGTGGTTCAACTGATAGAAATTTGATCTTTGCCGGCGTGGCTGACAAATCGTTAATCCGGTAGGTGTATTCTTCATTTTCTACAGATACTCCCATCCAGATATTGGCTGTCCAGTTTAGCTGGGGTGCCAGTTCGAGCAGACGTTCTGAACGCTTGGTGAGTACCTGGTAAGTATGCTGAGGTGTCTGGTTCATTACCGCAAACACAGCTTTAATAAAATCAAGAGGCACATCCGGATGAAACAGGTCACTCATAGAGTTTACAAAAACCACTTTATGCGTCTTCCAGGTGAAGGGAATAGCAAGAGCTTCGGGATGTAACCTTAATTCAAAGCCATCTTTATATTTAT
>CAYHRC010000494.1:0-1903 GCA_964358565.1 uncultured Sphingobacterium sp.
ATTACGAAGGTTATATGACCAGATGGCTGAACCAAAGTATGTCATTGCCATGGGTGCCTGTGCAATCTCCGGCGGACCTTTTTTTTACAATTCCTACTCGGTCGTAAAAGGTGCAGATCATATAATTCCGGTTGACGTGTATGTTCCTGGCTGCCCGCCCAGGCCGGAAGCATTACTTGAGGGTATGATGATGCTTCAGGAAAAAATAAGGAAAGAAAGCATGTTCAATAAAGTAAATCCAATAGAAGGTTTTGACAAAGGCTTATAAAAGACAGTTATGACAAATACCGAATTACAAACTTTAATAAGCTCCTGGAATTTCGAATTAATTTTTTCGGAAGCAGAATCTCAGTTTTTAAACATAACTGTTAAACCGGAAGATCTCCACTCACTTGCGTTAGAATTAAGATCAAACGAAGAAAGCTCTTTTGATTACTTGTTCTGCTTAACAGGCATGGATTGGGGAATTGAACTGGGAGTTGTTTATCACTTAGAATCTACCACACACAAACACATAATTGTAGTCAGGGTGAATACTCCTGACAGAGAAAGTCCGGTCTTTGATTCCGTCAGTGATATCTGGTTGACTGCTGAATTTCATGAAAGGGAAGTCTTTGATTTCTTCGGAATTAAATTTAATAACCATCCAAACCTAAAACGATTGTTTATGCCCATGGATTGGGTAGGCTATCCTTTGAGAAAAGATTATGTAGATGAAGTTAATATGATTGTAAAATAACATGATAACGACATACCAAAATAATAACAGTATTAAATCTCAGGAATACTTCATCAATATGGGGCCCCAGCATCCTGCTACGCACGGTGTTTTACGCCTCTTATTAACCATTGATGGTGAGATCATTAAAAATATTGACCCCGATTTAGGTTACATCCACCGTTCGATTGAAAAGATGTGTGAACGCGACAGCTATCAGCAAATAGTTCACCTTACAGACCGGATGGATTACCTATCTGCTCACATGAACAATGAAGCGGTATGTTTAGCGGTAGAGAATGGTCTGGGAATTCAAGTACCCGAGCGCGTAAAGGTAATCAGAACCATAATTGATGAACTTACCCGCATCGCTTCACATACACTCTGGTGGGGTGTAATGGGAATGGACGTCGGCGCCTTAACCACCTTTATGTACGGCTTCAGAGATCGTGAACTTATCAATGATATTTTTGAGGAAACCTGTGGTGCCCGTTTAACCATGAACTACAATATTCCGGGAGGATTGATGGTTGATATCCACCCTAATTTTGTGCAAAGGACCAAAGATTTTATCGCACACTTCAAAACTAAGCTTCCCGAGTATGATACTTTATTGACAGGTAATATTATTTTTCAAAAACGGATGAAAGGGATCGGCTATTTATCAAGAGAAGATGCTATTTCTTTTGGAACCAGTGGTCCGGTGGCGCGTGCTTCAGGTTTCTCTTGTGATCACAGAAAACATAATCCGTATAGTGCTTATGATCGTGTTCAGTTTAATGAAGCCCTGAGTGATGTGGGAGATACTTTTGCCCGCTATCAGGTCCGCATTCAGGAAATGTGGGAATCAATCTCAATCATTGAACAACTAATAGACAATATCCCGGAAGGCGAGCATAAAACACCCACTAATGTGGTAATCAAATTACCTAAAGGCGAGTTTTATCAACGTGTGGAAACTGCCCGCGGAGAACTGGGAGTTTATATCGTAAGCGATGGCAAGAAAAACCCCTACCGTGTAAAATTTCGCTCAGCTGGTTTCTCAAATCTATCAGCATTGAAAAAAATGGCTGTCGGAAGCAAATTAGGTGATTTAGTAGCTATTATGGCCACTTTAGATATTGTTGTACCAGATATTGATCGATAATTATTATGAATATTCTATTAAGTATAACACAAAGTATT
>CAYHRC010000495.1:0-1890 GCA_964358565.1 uncultured Sphingobacterium sp.
AAAACCCAGTCATCGGCTGCCTTAAGCGAACCGTCCGGGTTAACCGCACGCGGACGCATATCGTTCGTAAAGCACACATGAGGGCCTACAAAAACACCATCCTCGATCCTTACGCCGTGATAAACGGAGACATAGTTCTGAATTTTGACATTGTTTCCTATCGGCACTCCGGCATCCACATAGACCCCCTTGCCTATGATGCAATTCGTGCCGATCTTGACCCCCTCACGCACCTGGGCATGATGCCAGATGCTCGAACCCTCCCCAATTTCAATTTTATCTGAAACTTCAGCAGTCGGGTGAATACGGATTGTCATAATCTTCTCTCAAAAGTGAATTTTTATCAGCCTTTTTGGCTTTCCTGTGGCCGACTTACCATGTGAAAAATCCAACGAACGGATTTTCCCATACAAGAATAGGGGCGTCAAGCAGATTTCCCTTGAGATAATATGATCCTTTTCAGAAGCGAAGCTAAAGTAAATACCTACAAATTCAAAATGGTAATTGACTGAAAATAAGCTTAAATTTCAGGACGGTTAGTTCTAAGGCCGGCGCCAACGAAAATCAAGCCCATTATTGTCAACAGTGTAATACTCAAGCCAATTCGAAATGAAGGTGGGTCATATACCATTTCAATAACATGATTTCCTTCAGTGACAACCACTCCACGCATAGCGCAATTCACACGATATATTTTTGTTTCCCCACCATCCACTGTTGCACGCCATCCCGGATAGTAAGTATCGCTAAGTATAACCATTGATGTCTGATGGATATTTACATCTATGACAACCCTGTCGGGAAAATACTCCCGGATCGATGCATGGGAATCAATATCACCACTGCTGAGACCCAAATTTTCGTCCTCAACTACGGCTTCATTGGCAGAATCAATTTGGCCCAAGGTTGCTGCGCAGGAATCCGGGCTTGAATATCTCAACTTGCTTATAACAGGAATTTCATTGCCCATGGCTGTATTTTCGTAGATATTTAAGTCCCCTCCATGTACCTTTTTATATTTCTGGGCAATTTCAGTATCGTAGTGCAAAAGCGCGAATGCCGCATCACCCATCTTTTCGTTCCCATTAATAATCAATGATCCACCTCCGTAAATATCAAAATCTACGGTATGTAAGTAGGTATCGGGAGGTAAAAGATTCTTATCTAAAGTGATTTCAAATGAAATACGTTGCCCTTCTGAAAAGGACAGTATCGGCAGATCAATAGAATAATACCCATTCTTCTGCTTAATCAATTTTCCATTAGTTTCAGCCAACAGCCACCCCTCCGATGTTAATTTCACTTTCGCAGGGATCATGTCCATTCCAGGGGTGGGCGTCGTAATATTAAACTCCAACAAATCTGCATAACCATTCCTTGTTACTGTAATCGATTGACCAAATGAAGTTAAGTCATTAAGCCTATAAACGTCGTTATATTCTCTTTGATCAGCATGGCTTACAAGCCAGATTGGCTCATCTCCGGGTGATGTGACAATATAACGCACGCGATAAAGATCCAATAAAGGAGAATTAAGATCAATCAAGCTGGATTTAAATTGTGGTTGGGTCGATCCTCCTCCGGCGTAGATGCCCGGATTAATAAGCTCTAAATTATTTTTAAAAGCATTGCCTGCAAATGCGTGTCCGGTTAAGGAGTTGATCGAATAGTGCAAGGGAAAGTTAGGGATGAAATGCCGTCCTACAATAACGATCCGTTCCTCCTTTGGCAGTTCTGATGTAAGAAAAGATATCGCTGGAGTTGCCGGGTAAAAAGTTTCCGGATAGCTGGCACCCTCATTACCCCCAAGGAGAAAGGAGTACTCCACAAAGTTTATTACCAAGAGCAGGATATAAACGGCGGGGATGAATGCCTTGCTTTTGTAGCTCA
>CAYHRC010000496.1:0-1874 GCA_964358565.1 uncultured Sphingobacterium sp.
TAATAGAGTTATTATTGAGAGACAATGTGTCTAAAAAATGGGTACTTGACAATATTTTAGATTTCAGTCTGGCTAATGTTTCCGATAACGAAGAAGTGGTTGTAGAAATTAATCCCTTTGAATGGGAAATTCAGTTAACCAATACTCAAAAATTAAAATCTGATCTTTCCTGGTCGCCTGATAAAAAATCACTGGCATATTTTGAGAATATAATGGAACCGTCAAATAATCCTGACAGACCTTTTGATAGAGAATGGGTTATAAAAGTAATTTATCCTAAAATACTACAAATAAAAACAATTTTTATTGGCGATAGCGATACTAGCAATTATGAGTGGATTGATGATAAAACAATCAGAATTTATATTAGTGCCGGTACAGGCGTCAGAGCTTATCATGATTTATCAATTAACCAAAAAACACCATGGATTATGGTTGACCATATGTCACCTGAATATTAGACCGATCGTTTCAATTTGAAAACACAGATAGGCTATGTCCGCGCCCGCAATATTGGTTGGAGAATTGATTATTTTATTGTTTTCCGAGATCTTAAACCCAAGCTCAAATCCAGCACAATTTTGCCGCAAGTTATGGTTCTGATCATGCGCCGATTGAGATGGAAATAGAATTACAATAATATTTTATAATCTAACCTGAAAAAGAGAACCGTCCCCTATTATTAGTCCCCTAAATTAAGTAATAAATCACAAATCGCCTAATTTTCAGGTTAAAAGGGAACTATCCCCTAACTTTTATTCCCACTACGAATAATTAATCACCCTCTTCAAATGCTACAAATACTGTTTCGCCGTGCAGAATAACCGGCATTATGCATGTTTGTGTGTAAACCTCACTTAAATAATCTTTCTTCTCCTCTTCCCCAAATAGGATAGCAATGTTTCGAGGAGAATCCCGTGGTTCCTCCGCATGATCGTAAGTTACCTGAATAGTTTTCAATGCTTCAAGTAGAGATTGGAGTTCTTCCATGCTGGCATTTACCATGAGAGTTTGAAGACGTTTATATCTCTGTTGATCATTCTCTAGTCTCTGTGATCTTTCCCTAATTTCTACTTCTAATTCAGCTAATCTATCTTTACTCGGGTAAAAGTAATTGGTGTTCTGCCGTCCGTCACCATCAGTATAAGTATAAACCAGACTTCTCTCACGTGGTGTTTTCGATTCCGAAAAGTTTTCCCATCGAAATCCCTCTGGAATTTCACCGGCGATCGCCTTCTCAATCAGATCATACTCCTCTTTAAGTTCAGGTAACCCCATTTCCGATGGAACTAAACCATTATTTAAGAGCTCATCTTCGATACGTTGTCGGAGTGCCTGAGCTTCTTGTTCTGACGACTCATGTTGTAGGTGTATTGATGATATTGATTCTTCGGGCATAATACTATCTCCTTACTTCGTTTCGTAAATCGACAATTTTAAACTCTTTATAGGTCTGCTCGCCTGTTTGAGGGTCTTCCTCGGGATATTGATCAACACCTATAACATAGAGGTTATCCCGCTTGACCATGATGTGACTACCTATGAGATCATTCTGTTCACCTTTCTGAATTTCATCAAATTTCATACCGGTTCGATCTTCTACTCGTTGCTTAAAAGCCTCCATACTCTCTTGAGGAACCTCTGTATTACTGTCATGTGCCTCGAAACCAGGATGAACTCCTTCAAGGCTTTGACCTTTTACCATACCGCCTTCAGATTTTTCTGACATAATTTTCTCCTTTCTCCTAAAAATTATTTTATATTCTTTTCTAACTTAAATATTACTCTCTCTCTGCGCTTGGCAAGAGGGGGAAGGTGGGGTGTCAAGTCCCCGTTTTTTTGAACACCTAAACAACTAAATATGGAATTACCTT
>CAYHRC010000497.1:0-1871 GCA_964358565.1 uncultured Sphingobacterium sp.
AAGGGGAGGAGGATATCTACCAGGACCAGGTGTCATCTAAAGACCTCTTCGCTTCTTTTAAGCGCCATCCGGAATGATTCTTTTAATTCCTTTCTATAGCCGCAGAACCGCGGCCTTTTCTTAAACATTTAAACCCATTCAATTATGAACAAAACGATACATACCATCGTCATGGCCACGCTTTGCCTTTTTTTAAGCAGTGTAAGCTCCATGGCCCAAACGGCAGCCCTGAACATAGGCGATAAAATCCCTGAAAAGGTCTGGAATCTTTCTTTGCAGGTGCTCAATCATCCGCAGGGGAAAAAGACCATTAGCCTGAATGATTACCGGGGCAAACTAATCATCCTTGATTTCTGGGCTACCTGGTGTGCCGCCTGCATAGCTAATTTCCCGAAAGCCGGAGGGATCCAGGACAGCCTGCCAGGTAAAGTCAACTTCCTGGCCATAACTTACGAGGATGAAAATAAAGCCGCTGCTTTTTTTGAAAGCAGGCGCGCAAAAGGTATAAGCTATGATTTTCCTTCAGTGGTTCATGATTCCGCATTGAAATCTCTTTTTCCACACCGGGGGGTGCCTCATTATGTATGGATAGATCCTGCCGGAACTGTCCGGGCGATATCCACAGCAGAAAGGCTCACCATTGAAAATATCCGGATGGTTCTGAACAGCGGAGATACGCCGATACCGGTAAAAAAAGATATGGATACCAAACGTCCTTTATTTCTTTCCAAGGATATCCGGGAAGATGATCTCTCGGCTTATTCAATTCTGACCAAAGGCAGCTATGACGGCTTGCCAAGTGGAAATCAGTTTCGCCGCTCGGGCGGCGTTCTCCGGGGCCGGGGCATATCTAACTCGCCTGTTCTGACTATATACCTGGCTGCTGTTTCTCCCTTGTTTAAAGAGAAAGGTGATCTCTACAGCGCTAAACGGCTGGTTCTTGAGGTTGCCGATACCAGCAAAGTGAACCTCATAGAATCGGCTTCCGGAGACGGAACTTATCAGTCGCGTAACCTTTACAACTATGAGCTGATCGTACCTGTGGAACAAGCCGGAAACCTTTACCGGTATATGCTCGAAGACCTGAACCGCTATACAGATTATTATGGCAGGATTGAACAGCGGAAAGTGAAGTGCCTCATCCTGGTGAGAACAGGGAGTACAGACAAGATCAGAAGCAAAGGCGCAAAACCGGAAAATTCGCTTTTCTTTAAATCACCCGCACGCCTGAATAATTATCCCATATCATTTCTGGCGGGGCGGCTCAACGATTTGAAGGAGACCGGTCTGCCGGTAATTGATGAAACCGGCTACAGCGGTAATGTCGACCTCGAATTCTCAGGTTTAAAAGATCTGGCCACCCTGAAAAAAGAATTGAGAGCTTATGGCCTCGACCTGAAGGAAGATTACCGCACACTGAACATGTTCATCCTGGCAGATAAGAGCCGGGATAAATCCTTAATCACTCCTAAAACCAGCAAATAATATGAAACAGTATTTATTTATCATGCTATTCCTGCTAACCGGTTTTTCTGTCCGGGCTCAGTATACGATTACAGGCAGGGTTCTGTCTGCAGAAGATAGGCAGCCCCTGCCCGGTGCGGTCATTAAGATCGGCAGCAGCAATATCACGACAAGCGCAGATGATACAGGAAACTTCAGGCTGCAGTGCAGCAGCGATACCTGCACGCTGGAAGTCTCATTCATGGCTTATACTTCCAAAACGGTAAGAGCATCAGCAAAAGGTTCCGCTTTAATTGTGTTCCTTGAGCCTGCTCAAATGCTTCTTCCGGAAGTGCTGGTATCCACAGGTTACCAGCAATTGCCAAAAGAGAGGATCACCGGATCATTCACGCATATTGATAATAAAA
>CAYHRC010000498.1:0-1863 GCA_964358565.1 uncultured Sphingobacterium sp.
CTTCAAGTTGGGGCGGCAGAAGAAAAGTGCCCAGAGCCTTTACTGAATATGGGGTCTTGATGCTTTCCAGCGTACTAAACAGTGCAAGAGCCATACAGGTAAATATTCAGGTTATGCGTATTTTTGCACGTTTTAGAAAGTATCTTTTGGATCATAACGAACTACGTGTACAGATAGAAGAAATCAGGCAGCAATTACATAACAATAGCAAAAACATTGAACTGGTCTTTCAATATTTAGACGAACTGGTAGTGAAAAAAACAGAACCCCAATCAAGAAAGCGCATTGGCTTTAAATCGGACGATCTGTAAAGCGATCATTCAAGGTGCAGTTTTCTCACCTTGAATGTTAAGGCCAGTTAAACAAAGGCAGCCTTGCAGAAAAAAACACAATGGTAGTAGTAACTTTGTTAATCTGACAGATTAACAAGTATATGAAAGAATACTTTAAACCCCGTGCCCGTTTTAAACAAAAGGAACACCCCTTTGATATCGGCAGAGCCTTTTCCTGGTGGAAAGGCCATTATGACCGCCATTTCCTGAACAGCTTACATGAGCGCAGTGAAAACGAGTTTGATGCTTTCTACCGCTATCACCTGGACTATTTTTTAAAAGCCAATGAAGGCGCAGTGGAAGCGGAGTTTTTTAAACACGTCTGGGATATTGCCGGTGACGAGCTTGCCGTTTTAATCAAAGATGACAAACGGCATTCCAGGAGCAAACATGAACGAAATAATATAGAGAAGATACAATTACGTGCATTTATCGAATACCTGAAAAGTATCGATCAATGGAATACCGGTAAGGCCAAAGACGAGATCATAGCGGCAAAAGAGGAAGAAATTAAAATCCTAAATGAGCAGCTGGCCGCCATGAAGCAGGAACTCAAAGCTGCCCGTAAACTGGAAACCGAAGATTATATCAATATCACAAGCGGCTACCGAAACACGGTATTAGACCTGTACCTTCAATTGCAGGAAATCAAGCTGCCCGATGGCAAGGAACTGTTGCTATCACAGACACAAAGCGTCTGGATGAAAATGATCTGCAAATATTTTCGGGAGGGCGACCAGGAGATCAATTTTGAAACCATACGCCGTTATTTCCCCGGTGACAAAAGAGAACCGGGCTTTAAACACTCCCCTATTCCCACTAAATCCAGGTTGTTTCAGATCAGTCCCGTAAAAAGTCGAAACTGATCTTTTCTTTCACCAGCCAAATACAGCCTGAAAGCATTACCAATTAATATCAACCTGGTATTGAGTAAATTACAAGCTAATCCAATTTTACTTAAACCGCTCCATTTTAACCACGCAGTTCTGCGTGGTCAGGAAAGATAGGCGATACAGCACACCTTTGAACCAAAATCAAAGGCTATGGAAATCATCAACAACCAAGCTCTAAACCGGTGTATCCGGGAAGCAGTCAGGGCAGAATTACAGGAACATTTTAAAACAGACAGCAGTCAGCCGCCTCAGGAAGAACCGCTATTGTCCAAGAAGGAACTGGCCGAAGAACTTGGCGTTTCGCTGGTTACTCTTACCGACTGGATGAAAAAGGGTCTGCCCTTTCTGCGCCTGCACAAACGGGTATACTTCAAAAGAAGCGAAGTGCTGGCCATCATGCAACAAAAAAGTAAAGATTAAAGGAGGAATGAAGATGCAAGTAGAACTAATCACCAGAGAGGATCTAAAGACGTTCAAGAACGAGCTGTTAAACGAGATGAAACAAATCATGCAGCCCCCGCAGGGACAGAGCAAACAATGGCTGAAAAGCAGCGGGGTCAGAAAACTATTAAACGTTTCACCAGGCACACTGCAAAATCTAAGGATTAACGGCACTCTCCGTTATACCAAAATTGGCG
>CAYHRC010000499.1:0-1861 GCA_964358565.1 uncultured Sphingobacterium sp.
TTTAACAAATGGAGCTCTTCCTTTAATTTTTCTAATCCTTCCCGGGTATAATAGGTTACATCCGTCATATCTCACACATTTTATGATAAACTCTTAAAAACAAACAAGACTATGTCGGCAGAAGCCAATATAGTCTTGTTTGTATTAACACGAAGATAATATTTTTGGTTTCAGATTTCCAAATTTCTTTTGGAAATTCAGGGCTGAGGCATTAGTAAAAGTATTTGATGCTGGAAGGATACGTACCTGACTGGTTTTAGATAATCTTAAATTTTATATTATTGATGGTTTGGAACATACATTTATCTTCCCGCAAAGTACGTTGCGTTATCTATGTGAAGAACAGGGATTTAAAACGCTGGAACATCGCGGAGTTTCTATAATGGAGAAATTCAGTAATCTGCGGAGATACAATATGCCACTGAAAAAGAAATTAGCGAGATATCTGCAGAATTTTTTCAAGGTCAACCAATGGCTAATCTGTGAGAAATAAAAGCTTAAAACTAGAGAACGATTGATTTCAATTTTTCTGCCAGCACCTCAGAGATCTTACGAAAGGATTCATGGGTCCAGCCAGCTACATGCGGACTTAAAATAACCTTCGGGCTTTCAATAAGCTCATCATACCAATCCTGCTTAGATAAGGCAGGAAATTTCTCAACCTCAAGTACATCAAGGCCGGCACCCGTAATCCTTCCGCTGCGTATCCCGTTCAGAACCGCTCGGGTATTTACCACCTCACCTCTGGATGTATTGAGTAATAGGATAGGCTTTTTAAAACGATGCAAATACTCTTCTGTGAACAATTGTTTCGTTTCAGTAGTCAGCGGGACGTGAAAGCTCAGTATATCTGCCTGTGTTACAATGTCTTCCATAGTCACTTCTTTGACAAAAGCATCACTGAAATCAGTTTTATATTTATCGTAAGCGATCACCATTACTTCAAAGCCAGACAGCTTTCTGGCCAAAGTGCTGCCGGTATTACCATAGCCTATGATAGCAACTGTCTTGCCTTTAAGTTCCTGTCCCCGGTTAGCCTCCCGATTCCAGAGGCCATTTCGAATCTCCATATCAGCTTTTCTGAGATTATTATAAAGACTTAAAAGCATTCCAATAACATGCTCTGCAACGGCATCGCGGTTCCCTTCAGGTGCGTTTATACAAATTATTCCCCTTAAGCGGGCATATTCCTCATCTACATTATCCATTCCAGCACCGGCACGTGCAATAAATTTAAGCTTTGTTCCTGCCTGAAGCAGCTCTTTGTCTACCAGAAACTTTGTACGGATCGCCAGACCAATATAATCCTTAAGTATGCTGAGGGTCTCTTCCCTGCTAATGAGGGGTCTGTCATCACATTGAAAACCCAGTTTTTCTGCTTCTGCTTTAAATGCGGGATGCAGGTCGTCTGCAATAAGTATCTTCTTCATTTTCTGAGGGTACTATCGTGACAAGCTGATCAGGTTTGTCAGCTTAATAAAATCATTAACACTCAATCGTTCGGCTCTCAGGTCGAGAAGAGGGTCATCGTTCATATTTTCGCGGCTTACAAGCGATGACAAAGCATTCCTCAATGTTTTCCTCCGCTGATTAAAACCTGCTTTTACTACCTTCCAGAATAATTTCTCATCACATCCGAGTGTCTCAACATCATTGCGGGTAAGTCTGATAACCGCGGATGTTACTTTAGGTGGGGGATTAAATACTCCTGGTTTTACCGAAAATAAATATTCCACCTTATAAAATGCCTGAAGAAACACGCTCAAAATACCATATTCCTTACTCCCGGGTTTCTCTGCACATCGTTCGGAAACTTCTTTCTGGAACATACCAACCAATTCCACAACCTGATCGCGGTTAT
>CAYHRC010000500.1:0-1861 GCA_964358565.1 uncultured Sphingobacterium sp.
GCTTCAGCGCCCATACCTCCGGAGAAGGCATTAGGGCCATATTCCTGCTGTGTCTTGATGTACTTGTCTTCAGACATGACTTCACAGAATTGTAAAGGAGTGTTCTTGGGATCGCTGATTACAAATCCTTCGAAATACAGAACCTTTTCAAGGTCTTTGAGCGTGATGTCAAGTAGGTTGCCGATACGAGAAGGCAGCGATTTCAAAAACCAGATGTGGGCAACCGGTGTGGCCAGATCTATGTGACCAAGTCGCTCGCGACGAACCTTTGAGGGAATAACCTCAACGCCGCACTTCTCGCATATAATCCCTCGGTGTTTCATCCGCTTGTACTTTCCGCAGTTGCACTCATAATCTTTGGTCGGACCAAATATTTTTGCGCAGAACAGGCCGTCACGCTCCGGTTTGAAGGTACGGTAGTTTATGGTCTCAGGTTTTTTTACCTCACCGTGAGAACGCTCCCGAATCTTGTCTGGAGACGAAATGGAAATGCGTATAGCTGAAAAGTGGAGTGGATCTTTTGGTTTATCAAAAAAGCTGAAATAATCTTCCACGATGCTCTCCTCCGTTAGTCTGAAGCCTGGTACCTGTTTTGGATGCAGGTACCGGCAAAGAAGTCTTCGTTATTCCTCATCACCTTCGAGCAACTCAATATCCAGACAAAGTGACTGAAGTTCCTTTATAAGAACATTGAATGACTCCGGCAGGCCAGGTTCAAGAGTATGCTTGCCTTTGACGATAGCTTCGTACATGCGTGTACGCCCGGAAACATCATCTGATTTGACTGTCAGGAACTCCTGAAGGGCATGAGCAGCGCCGTAAGCCTCCATTGCCCAAACCTCCATCTCTCCGAGTCTCTGCCCTCCGAACTGCGCTTTCCCGCCAAGTGGCTGCTGGGTAACAAGACTGTACGGACCAATTGAGCGGGCGTGAATCTTATCATCAACCAAATGGTGGAGTTTTAGAACATACATCACACCGACCGTAACCTTGTTATCGAAACGTTCCCCAGTTCTGCCGTCAAAGAGAGTTACCTGACCGGAAGAGTGGAAGCCGGCTTTGCCGAGCATCATCTTGATTTTATCTTCAGAAGCGCCCTCAAAGACAGGTGAGGCCATGGCTACACCGCGTTGCAGACGACGGCTGACTTTCAGGAGTTCATCGCGGTCAAGTCCTTCGATAAAGGCTCCAACCTCTTTGTCACCGTAAATATCTTTCAGGTATTTTTTGAGAGTATCCGCGGAGGTCTGTTTTTCAAGCATCTCTTCGATCTTCCAACCGATGCCTTTTGCAGCCCATCCCAAGTGAGTTTCAAGAATCTGCCCAACGTTCATACGTGAGGGAACACCCAGAGGGTTCAGAACTATCTCAACCGGTCGGCCATCTTCCATATATGGCATATCTTCCTCAGGCATGATGCGGGATACGACGCCCTTGTTGCCATGTCGTCCGGCCATCTTGTCTCCGACCTGAAGCTTACGCTTTATTGCTATATATACCTTGACCATCTTGATAACGCCTGGTGGAAGGTCATCACCGCGCTTCAGTTTCTGAATCTTGTCCTCAAAGACGTTATGAATAAGGTCTATCTGCCGATTGAGAGTTTCCAGAATCTGATGAACCTTTTCATCAGTCTCACCATTGTCACTGACGGAAATACTGCTCCATATTGTTCCAGACAATGCTTGAAGAGATTCTTCAGTGATCTTCTTGCCCTTGGCGAGGATCAAATTACCTTTGCTGTCTTCAAGTTTGACTGCCAGAGTCTTTCCGACCAGAAGCCGTTTAAGTTTTCCTATGGCAGAATCACGAATGATACGAATCTCATCCTGCTCATCTTTGAGTAGTTTTTCTTCTTCGG
>CAYHRC010000501.1:0-1855 GCA_964358565.1 uncultured Sphingobacterium sp.
GCAAGCGGTTGGTATCTTACAACTCCTACAATAACTTTAAGTTGTGCTGATCAGGTAGAATTGAGCGATTGTGAAGGTGTTTATTACAGATGGGGTAGTGATGCGTTTACAAAATATACAGACCCGATCACAGCACCAGAGGGAAATAAAATATTAAGTTATTATTCAAAAGACAATGCAGAAAATCAGATTAAAAAAGACTGGATACTAATTCGTATATCCGATTGAGGGGGAAGATATTTATCAGGAATAAAATGAACCCTTGCAGATTCATTGAACGCTAATTTAAATAGAGTAGATAGTGGATGTTGAAAGCCCATATCAAATACAGGTGCTTTAATATCAAAATTTTCTTTTTGTGGAATTAGTTTAGCAAGTGAAGTAAAATTGTTTACATCGTCCTGGCAACATGCATCATCTCCTGTGGCTATAGTAGCAATTTGCTTTTTTAACGCTAAAGGAGTTTTAGAAACTGGTTCGGAGGGCTTTGCATGTTCGTGGCTGCCATGATCATGTGGTTTATTTTTTGCACGACCATGCGGTTCTACCTGTTCACCAGGTTGTGTAGCTAAACTTATATGAGAATGTTTTTCTTGAACTACAGATCCCTCATGGTGATCCGTCTCCATGTTTAAAGCACAGGTAAATCCCACCATATTATTTAGGAGGAATATTGTCAATAACAAGAGTGCTTTATACTTCATTAATACAAACTTAGCTATATATGTGTATATATTTTTATATAATTCCTTTAAAATTTTATATCATATTGGATGATGGTCTTGCAAATTTGCAATTAAACGCATATCCGGGCAATCTTTTGCATAACAGAATGATCATTGCCAAACTTGCAAAGCGCATCACAATGCTGCCGTAATTCGGAGAAGCAAATGTACTTCATTTGGGTATTACCCCTCCTGATCGATGGCCGGGATAGCTGCATGATCACATCTTTTTCACGATGATCGGGCACGACCAGGTAAAAAACTTCTTCATTACTGACCACACTGCAACTCAGATCCGTTAACCGTAGAATGCCCGAATAAATACTGGTGCTCTTTTCCACTTCAAATGCAGCAACCACCTCAGATGTACCCTTATTAAACCACAATACATCAATAAGCTTGACTGTATTTAAAACTTCCTTATCTAAGTCTAATGGCGGAAAATCTGCCAGGGAGATAAACGAAAATTTGTTGCCGTTCCATGATCTGGAACGATCATTCGAAGCTGCGATCACATCATATCCCAGGGAGCTCCCGATTTTTAACAAGTGATACTGCATTTCATTATGCAGCTGATTGTCTTCTGTTTCCTTTTGGCTCTCCTGGTGCCGCTTTTCAATTAATTTTTCAAGACGGTTTCTTTCTGTTTCTGATAAATACTCCTCTTTACCCAGCAGTAACTTTTGCGTTCCGATTTC
Source organism: uncultured Sphingobacterium sp. (assembly GCA_964358565.1). Classification (GTDB taxonomy): domain Bacteria; phylum Bacteroidota; class Bacteroidia; order Sphingobacteriales; family Sphingobacteriaceae; genus Daejeonella. The sequence goes on from CAYHRC010000501.1 coordinate 1,424, forward strand.
AAATAATAAGCCCGCAAAAGCTCCGGTATCCAGGGATAGTTCATGACCGTATTTTCTGTTCATATCCATAATTATCTCCCTGATCTTCAGGTATTCATTCCAGCTGCCCAGTTTCTTTTTATCCTTAAACAAATAATTAAAACCATTTAATATCGCTGTATTGAATGGCGGCATCAGGGTGGGGTGAAGAAAATAAAGAATACTGGCTACAGCAGGACCCAATCCTTTAATTTTCAACCTGTCCAGCTGCATGATCTCCCGAATCAACTGTTCTTCGGTTTTTGCACCAAGGCAGTTTTCCAGGAATTGGCCAAAGGCTATTTTATTGACCTGATTCTCATAAATATCGGGAATACGCAATTTGGGCTTCCAGTAAAACGGGTGTGCGGCGCCCTCAAAGACCTGTTTTTGCTCTTTGATGCAAGTCAGCAC
>CAYHRC010000502.1:0-1849 GCA_964358565.1 uncultured Sphingobacterium sp.
GCCGCTGTTGGCGGGGCGAAGAGTACGACCAGCGTCGACGTGTCCGTGAAAAATCTCGAATGGGGTAAGGCGAATTTCGCGCTCAACCATGTCGAGCTGGCTGATCATACATTCATCCGTTCCGACGCGATGGACTATCTGCACAGGGCCAGGCGGCAGGAAAAGACGTTCGACCTGATCGTGATCGACCCGCCGAGCTTTGCGCACGGGCGCGGGTCGAAGAAGGACTTTTCCATTGCCACCGACCTGCCGGAACTCATCGCCGCTGCGGTCGAGGTTTTGCGGCCCGGCGGGGGGATGATGGTTTCGACGAATTTCCGCAAGCTATCGCTACGTGATCTAAAAGAGCTGGTCCGCAAAGGGTCAGGCCGCCGGCGCGGGAAAGTTGTGGACGCTCCTTCCTTGCCGCTCGATTTCGCCATCGACCGCGATCACGCCAAAACCATCTTCCTGAAATTTGATGGTGATTGATTCCGGGACATAGAATTGCAATTCGATTGTCGTCAAATCCTAAAAATTGCGGCTCGCTTGACCAAAAGTGAAGAAGCTCTGGTTACCGGCCGTGGTCTGGTTTTAGGAGTTCCCCTTCCGGGTCCTTGGTGGGAGTGGTGTACTGCGCGATAAGGGCCTGGACGCGCGGCTGGTTGGGGTTGAGCTCCAATGATCGGTGCCAGTGTTCGAGTGCGCGATCGCGGCGATCGATCTGCGATTTGTCCTCGACGTAGTAGATCATGTTGATCGAGCCTAAACCCGCGTGAGCGCGGGGGGACTTGGGGTCCAGAGCCAATGCACCTTCGTAGGCGTGCTGCGCGGCGGAGAACTCCCGCGTTTTGAAGAGGCAGTAACCCAGTGCTTCGTGAGCGGCCGGGAGACGCGAGTCCATCGCGATTGCTTGCGCGAGCGTTTGTCTCGCGAGTTTGTGCCGGTCGAGGTTCATGTAGGTCTGCGCGAGGTTGACCAGGACGATGGGCTGGTGGCTGTCGCGTTCGAGAGCATCTTTATAGGCGCGGACGGCCTCGTAGTATTTTTTCTGGGCGTCGAGGGCGACACCGAGGTTGACGAATGCGTGGGGCTGGGAATCGTCGAGGGCGATCGCCTGCTGGAAGCGCTGGGCCGCCTGCTCGAAGTCACCGGCCTGTTGGTAGCAGACGCCGAGGTTGAGGAGGGCGTCGCCGTCGTTGGGTTTGAGTTCGATGGCGCGGAGATAGGCCTGGATGGCTTCCTTGATGCGGTTGGTGAAGTGGTAGAGCTGGGCGAGGTTGAGTGTGTCGTCGAATGACCAGGGGTCACGGCGGATGGCCTCGACGAAGGCGCGGATGGCGTGGTCGTAGTCGCCAAGGCGGCGATAGATTCGGCCTTGGTTCGAGTGGGCGACGGCCAGACGCGGATCGAGACGGGCGGCCTCTTGAAATGCGGCGAGTGCGGCTTCGAGGTCGTCCTGTTGGAGGAGTTGCTGGCCGCGATCGATTTGGCGCCTGGCCTGGTACGGTTTGAGCCTGCACCCGGGAGCGGCGAATGCCGCGCCCATTGCGAGCACACACCAAGCAGAGCGGAAAATCCAATGCATGATATTTGTTCTACGTGTCATGTTTCCTGATGGGCCATAGCGTAACACGTCGTGTTGGTAGTGAAAACTTGTATCTGTCCGACGCTCCACCAACCACTGCTCACCGAGCAGTGGCACACGGCGGTAGTTTTAACGAATCGACCAAACTTTTTGTCCGCTCCCTTACGGTCGCAGCTCTGTTGTCACGAGTAGAATGGCGGGGAGGATGGCGCGGAGGGCTTGGCCGCGATGGCTGAGGCGGTTTTTGATTTCGAGGGGGAGCTCCGCCTTGGTTTGGGCGAG
>CAYHRC010000503.1:0-1840 GCA_964358565.1 uncultured Sphingobacterium sp.
CTCGCCATCTTTAATTTCCCAACCACGGGCGGGGAAGGCCTCTTTATAGGCACCTCGCCAACCCGAAGATGTTTTACCATCGAATAGAAGAATCCAGCCGGACTTTGCTTCAGCCGAGGTCAGGGTATTTGATATATCAGCCATTGCCTGCTTTGTAGCAGAGGCTGCCTGATCAGCAATGGATGCCCTATGCGACTGGCCGCTGGCTACCGCTGCACTCAATGAGAGAGAAACGGCGATTACAAAATATTTTGCTTGTCCCATGATGAATTAGCTTTATAAAATTTAAACCTGGATACCAAGGGTTTGCAGATAAGTCCTGGTGATCTCAGCGCACTGCCGCGGTGATTTCTCTTTTTCAGGAACTGCATCCAATTCTACAATTCCCCAGCCCTTGAACTTTATTTCTTCCAGTACTTTAAATACACCCGGCAGATCCACTTTGCCCTGACCCAGTTCTACAAAAGTGTAGGCTTTAGAGTCAGATCCGCCCTTTGGCCTGACATCTTTAAGATGCAATGCTTTTATACGGTTTTGATATTGCCGGATGGCCTTTACAGGATCCCCTCCGCCCTGGTGGTAATGTGCAACATCAAGCAGTAATTTTACATTCTCACTATCACAATTTTCCAGAATAACGTCTACTTCCTGAGGAGTTTCCCCCAATTGGTGCATGTGGTTGTGATAAGTCGTCTGAATTCCTATATCCCGGGTCCTTTTGCCTATTTCATTTAAAATTCTACCGTATTTTTGCAAATCAGACTGACTGGGAACACCTTCTTTTGGGCGCGATGAATTGGTTACCTGGATAAATTTACCTCCGACTGATTTTACAAAACTTGCATGATCCAGATGCATTTGAATTACTGCCTCATCATCCCCGGTATTGATATTTGCGCTGCCACTTGAGAACATTGGAAACTCTAAATTATACTGTTTCAAAAGCTCCTTAACAGCTTCCGGTTTGGTGCCGTATTCCTTGAGTATGTTGGACCTTAACTGAATACCTTTAAAACCTAAAGCTGCAATGTCTTTCATAGCCTGCACATCATTTCCACTCCAGGTTATTGCAGAGTAACCAATTTTCAGTCCAGGCACTCTCCCGGGGGTTAAGGCATTGACTGTAGTGTAAGAAAAAAATGGCAAAGAAACAGTTACTAAACCAAAATGCGTTAAAAATTTCCTGCGTGATAATTCTGATTTCATATTGTAATTTAAAAGGGTTTAAATTAATTACAGCTCAATAACCGGGATTTTGAGCGAAATTCGTAACACCACCCTCTGTCCTATCTATCTGATCACTCGGGATCGGACGAAGAATATGAAAGGGCTGTATATTAGCAGCAGCATCCGGATTATATTTCTTCACCCGGTCTACTAAAGTTCCTGTTCTAACCAGGTCGAACCAGCGATCCATTTCGCCTAATAACTCGCGACCTCTTTCATCCAGGATAAAATCCATATTCAGTTCCGCAGGGGTAATTTGCATAGCCAGTTCTTTACCCGGCAAAGCGGCACGCTTTCTTACAGCATTAATATAAGTAACTGCTTCAATAGCATTTCCTGATTTAAACAAAGCCTCTGCAGCGATCAAATAGGTTTCAGCCAAACGTGCTACCATATAATCCCGTGAGCCCCTTTCTTCCTGTACAGAAAGCCGGAGCGGATCCAAAAACTTGCTTAAAGTGGGGTAGTACCGGTAATTACCTGATGAAAGTACTTCGGCCCTGTCAATAATGCGATAGTTTTTAGTGGCTTTAAAAGCCGCCGAAACATTCTCAGGAGACACATAAACAGCTGTATCTCCTAACTTCATACCTGGCGCCAGGGTTGCCGGGTT
>CAYHRC010000504.1:0-1839 GCA_964358565.1 uncultured Sphingobacterium sp.
ATAGTAATTGCCATTCCGCGGGATAAAGGTCATATCGTACTGGATATGGCGATGTCACAATTCTCTTACGGGAAATTGCAGGAAAAAGACATTAAAAAGGAGGAACTCACCGTATCTGGAGGATATGATGAGGATGGAAATTTAACCAGCAATCCTTCGGCCATTATCAAATCTAAAAGGGCCTTGCCTATAGGGTTTTGGAAAGGATCGGGCCTGTCATTTATTCTGGATATACTGCTTACATCCCTCACCGGTGGGCAATCAACTGCCCGGATCAGTTCTAATATGAAGGAATTAGGAGTTTCGCAGTTTTTCCTCTCCTTTCATCAGGATAATTTTCACCATCAGCTCATAGAAGAGATCATTCAATACACTAAATCAAGCGCTCCGGCAGAATCTGGTGGGCGCATTTCATATCCCGGAGAAAATACCCTGGCAACACGTCATATGAATGAACTGAATGGAATTTCTGTAAATGAGACAATCTGGTCAGAGGTATTGAAAATGTAGTATACAGCAGTTTTGTTCTAAATGTATTTAAATATTCTTTTTCTTTATTATCTCTTCCAGCAACTGAAGAACTTCTCTTCCCGAATATTCTTTCAGCCAAACATTTTCGGGTTGTATTGAAAGGACGGGGGCATATTTACACCTGTCGGTACATTCAGTTTTGATCAGTTCAATCTCATCTTTAACGCCTGATCGTTTAAGAGTACTCTTTATTTCTTTATAGAATTCTTTAGCACCTCTTTTTGAACATTTGCTTCCCGTACAGATATAGATAGTTGTTTCAGGTATATGGAACTTGCTCATACCTATTAAAGTACGATTTTGATTTAATGTTTGCTTATAAAAACTGAACAGCTCCCTTTACCCGCTTTATGCCAACAGATAGGCTTTAAAAATTTCAAAATCATTTTCCAGACAAATAGCCATCTTCTCTTTCCCTTCCAGCTCTTTAACCTGCCCAGGAATATCAATTTTTTTCGCGATTTCTGCCGGAAAAATATCAGGGAATTTGCAGGGGTGAGCAGTGGACAGAAACACACCTGTTGCCTTCTCATCCGGATGTTCCTTCATCCATTGTTTGAAAGCCAGCCATGCAATAGCTGTATGCGGACACATAATGTACTGGTGTTTGCTGAAAACTTTTTCTATTGCCTCCAGGGTACCATCATCTCTGAAGCTGTAGCCAGTGACCATGCTTTTAAGCTGATCCTTATCTTGCCCAAAGAGATCCATAATACGCACCCAGTTACTGGGATCACCAACATCCATTGCATTTGACCAGGTTTGAACCGACGGCTTTGCCTGATAGATGCCGCTCTTTAAAAATAGCGGTACGGTATCATTGACATTCGTAGCAGCAAGAAATTGTTTAACCGGCAGTCCCATTTTCCAGGCAAGGAGACCTGCCCCAATATTTCCAAAATTACCGCTTGGTACAGAAAAGATAATTTCTGTTTTACCCTGACGCTGCAATTCAGCATAAGCATTGAAATAATAAAATGTCTGCGGAATTAAACGTGAAATATTGATAGAATTAGCCGAAGTTAAGCGGAATTTTTCTTTCAGTTCCGGATCATTGAAGGCTCGTTTAACCAATGCCTGGCAATCATCAAACGTCCCCTCTATTTCAATAGCCCGGATATTATGTCCGTTTGTGGTTAACTGCAATTCCTGTATCGGACTGACCTTCCCTTTAGGATATAAGATGGTAACACGGGTATTGGCCACTCCCAGAAAACCGAGGGCCACCGCACCTCCTGTATCACCGGATGTTGCAACAAGTACATTGAGTTCCTTTTCGCCCTCTTTAAGAAAATAGCTCATTACCCG
>CAYHRC010000505.1:0-1830 GCA_964358565.1 uncultured Sphingobacterium sp.
TTCAGGCATGAAGGACATGCTAAATCTTATGTCCAAATACCTCAACATGGGAATGGACCTTAAAGATATCCTTCATCGTGCCACCTGGGGTGCTGCCTCTGCGATCAAAAGACCCGATCTTGGAAATCTTTCTGAAGGAGCAGTTGCAGATATTGCTGTTCTGAGAGTTAGAACCGGGACTTTTGGATTTATGGACGCAGGCGGATTTAAGCTGGAAGGTGATCGTAAGCTGGAAGCAGAGTTAACACTTCGTGCCGGAAAAATAGTATGGGACCTTAACGGAATTTCTGCCGAAAAGTGGTCTCCTGATCGCAAGTAATAAATCATCAAATAAAAACGGATCGTCATATCCAGATCGCTTTCATAAAATAGAGTGCAATGAAGTTCAATTTCAAAGCTCATATCATTCGGAAATCTTTTGTTTATGGTTTTGGTTCAGTAGTCATTATTTCTGCATTAGGTCTGAACCTGATGAGAAAATCTGAAAAGCTACCTCCCTCCGATCCCGACAACGGTGGACTTGCCTTACCAGGCAACTTTGAAGCCGTGGTGGTTGCTGATAGTATTGGACCAGCCAGGCATCTTGCTGTTAATGAAAACGGCGACATTTATGTTAAGCTGAGGTTCGCTGCTAATAATAACGGAGGCAACATCGCCATGCGGGATACAGATAATGACGGAAAGGCAGATATCATTAAGCATTTTGGTGATTATGAAGATGTGGGCATCCGCGCCAGCGGCATGGAGATCCATAAGGGATACCTTTATTATAGTTCTGCACTTGTTGTTTACAGGAGTAAACTAACTCCCGGAAAACTGATCCCCGAGAGTAAAATAGAAGTGGTCCTTACTGATGACCATCCCGAGGGAGCTCACGCGCATATTACAAAACCGATTACATTTGATGATAAAGGGAACATGTACGTTCCTTTCGGTGCTCCTTCAGATAACTGCCAGGACATAAATAATCCCTGGGGGCAACCAAACGGTACTGGTATAGATCCCTGCCCTTACCTTATTCAGCATGGCGGAATTTGGCGCTTTGATGCAAACAAAACAGGCTTAACTCAAAAAGATGGAGTGCGGTATGCCACAGGACTTAGGAGTATTGTGGCGATGGATTGGAACCCTGTTGATAAAAGTTTATATGTCGTGATGCATGGACGGGATAATTTACATCGATTATTTCCAAATATTTATAATTCCTGGCAAAGTGCGGTTCTTCCTTCAGAAGAGTTTTTAAAACTAAAACAGGGTTCGGATGCCGGATGGCCTTATTACTATTACGATCAAATACAGCGCAAGAAGCTTCTTAGCCCTGAATATGGCGGCGATGGCAAGAAAGATGGCAAAGGTAAAGAATTTACGCAGCCGCTTATGGGATTTCCGGGGCATTGGGCTCCCAACGACCTGTTATTTTACAGAGGGAATCAGTTTCCCGAACGGTATCAGAACGGTGCATTCATAGCCTTTCATGGTTCTACAAACCGTGCTCCTTATCCTCAGGCAGGCTTCTTTGTTGCCTTTGTCCCTTTTAAAAATGGCGTCCCTTCGGGCGATTGGGAAGTATTTGCAGATGGTTTTGCAATGGTTGATCCAATAGTGAATGTAAAAGATGCAGTTTATCGCCCGATGGGCATTGCAATGGGTCCTGATGGTTCATTATATATCAGTGAAACAGAAAAGGGAAAGATCTGGCGTATCATGTACAAAGGAGATAAAAAGAATTTCGGGACCGCTCAGCTGGCAGATATGGAAAAACATAAACTGCTTTCACATATCCGGACCCCAGATGAAGTAAAAGACGATCTGGAGAAAGGAAAGATCCAA
>CAYHRC010000506.1:0-1820 GCA_964358565.1 uncultured Sphingobacterium sp.
GCTCCGCCGCCGGGAATGACATCATTAACGTATAGACCATTGATCTCATTCACACCAAGACGTTTAGACTGCTCAGCATCCAAACCTGTAAAATTTACACCGATATATCCACGTCTTACGGATCCGAATTCTTTGAAGTCATTTAATACTTTTTTTGCAAGGTTAACCGGAATTGCAAATCCATAACCCTCATAGTTTCCGCTTTGAGAAGCTATTGCAGCATTTACACCAATCAATTCACCATTAGTATTGACAAGCGCCCCGCCGCTGTTTCCGCGATTGATAGCTGCATCGGTCTGAATAAATGATTCAATTGCAGTTCTCGCCTGAAGCTCACCATTTGGCCCGGGAATTATATTTTGATCCAATATCCCTATTTGACGGCCCTTAGCACTAACAATTCCCGCAGTTACTGTGGTATTTAATGCAAAAGGATATCCCACTGCCAACACCCACTCTCCAACACGCACATTATCAGAGTTACCTAACTTCACGATCGGAAAACCTGTGCCCTCTATCTTAATTAATGCAAGGTCTGTGTTTGCATCCCGGCCAATAACCTTAGCAACCAAAGAACGCTTATCTGGAAGGATGACGTCAATTTTATCAGCATTTTCCACTACATGATTATTCGTAACAATATAACCATCGTCAGAAATAATGACTCCTGAGCCCGAACCCATGGCCGGACCCTGAGGCCGTCTGCGTCCACCAAAAAACTCCTCGAACATATCCTGCATCTGATCACCCGATTTTCCGCCAGGATTATTATAGGTTGTTTTAATGTGTACAACAGCCGGCGTTACGTTTGCTGCAGCCTGAGTAAAATCAAGCATGCCTGTAGAGGAATTGATTGAGGGAGCCGGATTATTTGTAAAATAAACTTTTTGTTTATCCTCAAATGACAATCCCTTCTGATAGTTATTTTCAATTAATTTATAAGATCCGATGGCTACCGCGCCCCCAAGGCATGCCGCCAGAAATGTAACACCTATCTTTTTCATATATCTCTATTTCTTTTAAAAGTATCCGGTAATATTTTGTCAAATTTAATACCAGATGAACGGAATGAAGAATTTTCAATATGCTTTTAATGTTAAAAATTGTTAAATCTATCTTAATGTTACACAGCTATTTATAATTCAGATTCATCCCGTTTAAATTATAATTGCGAAATTTAAAAAAAGTTTTATATTAAAAAATATACCTGTCATGACGGGTATTTTACCTAATCAAGATGCAGTTAAATTTTTTTAAATACGAAGGAGCCGGAAATGATTTTATCCTTATAGATAACAGGAACAGAACTTTTTCGCTTTATGAGCAGCCAGAATTAATTAAAAAACTGTGCGACCGGCACTTTGGAATCGGAGCTGACGGACTGATGGTCCTGCAACTTAAAGAAGGATATGATTTTGAAATGATCTATTATAATGCAGATGGGTACCAGGGCAGTATGTGCGGAAACGGCGGCAGGTGTATCACTGCTTTTGCTAAGTACCTTAAACTTATCGGCAATGAAACTAACTTTTTGGCAGTAGATGGTCCTCATTATGCCAGAATTTCAGAAGGCGGTGACTGGGTAAGCCTGCAAATGATTGATGTAAATGATATTTCCAGTGATGGTGATGCCTTTATATTGAATACCGGTTCACCGCATTATGTAACAATTGTTTCAGATCTCCAAAATAAGGATGTGTTTTCTGATGGAAGGGCCATACGACGTAATTCAAAATATAATGCGCAAGGCATTAATGTAAATTTTGTTGAAGATATGGGCGACCATTTTTATGTAATGACCTATGAAAGGGGCGTCGAAA
>CAYHRC010000507.1:0-1816 GCA_964358565.1 uncultured Sphingobacterium sp.
ATTTTCGAAATAGTTAACTACCAGGGACTTCATGATCATTTCCTGTTCCATAAGTGTATAGGCAGGAATAGCTTTTACAAGTTTCCAATGTGGCCAGCCATCCTGATCAAGTGCCTCCAATTCGTAAAAGCCTAATTCGCTGAATAAACGGCAGTTTGCTATATGCATTAACTCCTCTTTCTGTCGCTTGCTGAATTTTGAAGGTCCTTTTCCCAATTCCTGTACGCCTATTAAAAAGAGCATAACTTTCATGTCGGGAAGATCGGTATCAAAGTCTTTAGCTATCCGCTCCTGTAATTCTTTCCATTTTATGTTTATTTCTGATGGGGTCATATGCAAAAGTCTGTAAAAATCAGGGATTTTGGGGTATGATCAGGTGATTTATAATTCGGTTCTACTCGTTAAGATGACGAGGTTTATTTATGACCATTTTAATATAATTTTTTAATCAGATAACACTGAATTCAAAACTTAAACTCAAATACTATATTTGTTTTATGCAAAAACCAATTGTTACAGCTTTATTAGCTTATGGAATGTCCGGAAAATTATTTCATGCGCCTTTTATACATGCACATCCAGGATTTAATTTTAAGGGTGTACTGGAACATAAAACCAAAAGGCTTAATGCTGACTATCAGGAGATAAAAAGCTATGATACGCTTTCAGAAGTGCTTGATGATCCTGAGATTGAACTTGTAATAGTGAACACCCCAAGCAATACACACGTTGATTACGCCAGGCAGGCCCTGTTGGCAGGAAAGGACATTCTTGTCGAAAAGCCATTTGCCCCAACATCAAAGGAGGCTAAGGAGATATTTGAGCTGGGAAGAAAGCTTAATCGCAAGGTTATGGTTTATCAGAATCGCAGATTTTCAAGTGATTTTGCAGTGACCCGTGATGCCATAAACAGTGGAAAATTAGGACGGATCATTGAGATACATCTGCGGTACGACCGTTACAAGGCTGAGATCGGTCCCAAGGTCTTTAAGGAAACTCCTTTGCCTGCTTCCGGAATTGTGTATGATCTTGGCGCTCATTTATTAGATCAGGTGATCTGCATCCTGGGTAAACCATCAGGATTTCACAAGGTGACCGGTATTTACCGCGAGAACTCACAGGTAGACGATTATGGCCATATCCATTTAACCTATCCAAATCAACTCAATGTATTCGTAACTGCCAGTCTGCTGGTGGCTGATCCGCAGCCTGGGATAATTATAAACGGAACAAAAGGCTCATTCGTAAAAGCATTCTGCGATAAGCAGGAAGAACAGTTGATCGCCGGCATGAAACCGGGTGATTCGGGTTTTGGGGATGAAGATCCCGGTAAGGAAGGAAAGCTGACACTCATGAACGATCGCGGTGAAAAGACAGTAGAATTTGTTCCCTCTGTAAAGGGCAATTACATGGACCTGTTTGAAGCAGTTGTTCAGACCATCAGACATGGGAAAGAATTTCCGGTTAAGGAGGAAGAAGTGCTTGTACAGATAGGGATACTTGAGAGTGAACCGGATCTGAATTAAGTTTTTAGACTGGCACTTGTAAATGGTTTGATTTATATTATTTAAGCATAGAGACAGGAGGAGCTGCTATTGCCAAACCGGTGTTAGCCTTCGTTATTTTATTCTCCCGGATTTGCTGCTTCACGAATTTCAGCAATGTATTTTGTCTATTTAGGATGAGACGTTTTATTCTAAATTTTTGTTGCATCTTTTGGGCGTTTTAACACGCTGTCCGCTATATCTTTTTGGCCTGAAAAAGCCAAAAAGGATGCCGCTCCCATCGTTAACGCAGCAAGTGCAAAAATTATCCG
>CAYHRC010000508.1:0-1806 GCA_964358565.1 uncultured Sphingobacterium sp.
TCCGGAAGAATCATGATATCAATGCAGGGCTTGAATTAACTTTGAGATTTGGACCAGGATTTATTATCAATTTAGGAAGCAATTACCTGAACGCGCTTATCTGGCCTGCCTCCACAACTTCGCAGGGGGCTTTTATTTCATTAAAAAAATTCTTTTTCTGATGAAATTGTTCTTCCATATCACTGTTTTTTTTGCATCCTCATTTGCGTGTGTTACAGGATTGGCACAGGATACGGTGTTTATTAAATCCTACGGGAACATCGGATACAACTATGGAGAAAAAATAATTGCAGTCGGCACTAACGGTTATATTATACTTGGCAATAAAACCGGTTTTTCCGGAAATACTGACATTTACCTGCTAAGAGTTGATTTCTCCGGAAACTATGTATGGGATAAAGCTATCGGAACCTCGGATATTGAAAGTGCAAGAGATATTATCCGAACCAGCGATGGTGCTTTTGTTATTGCAGGTTTTAAAAACATTCCCGCTAATAATAACGACTATGATATTTTACTGCTAAAAACCGATACTTCAGGAAATGTTTTATGGGAGAAGACTTATGGAGGCAGCAACTGGGATTTTGGATACAGTGTTGTCGAAACTCCTGACAGTGGCTTTATTGTTGCAGGCGAAACATTTAGTTTCGGAAATGGGAACAATGACGTTTTTATTTTAAAGACAGATAAAAATGGCGATTCCCTTTCTGCTGCTTACTATGGCGGCCCAGGCTCTGAAGTTGCCAATGATATCATCCATGCAAACGGTGGAAATTACCTGGTATCGGGATATACCAATGGTTTCGGGCATGGAAATTTTGATGTTTACCTGATGAAGATTAACCAAAACCTGGATACTATATGGACAAAGGCCATTGGAGATACTTTGAATGATATTTCTTATTGCAGTGTTGAAGCTACAGATTATGGTTTCGTATTTTCAGGACTTACAGAAAACTATAATGCACTTAAAAATGACGGGCTTGTTCTTAAAGTTGATTCATCCGGAACACAGCTATGGGCTAAGGCGTATGGAGGGCCTGATAACGATCAGTTTAACGGAATTGATACCAGCAGCTCTGGTGGTTTTATCCTTGCCGGATATACACAAAGCTATGGTTACGCTCCCTCTAAAGACTATTACATGTTTGTAGCAGATCAAAATGGAGGTTTTATAAACAGTACTACTTATGGCGGAGAGCGCGAAGATTATGCAAATTCATGCATTGCTACGGTAGATAAAGGCTTTGCTATAATCGGAAGTACTGAAAGTATGGGACTTGGACTTTCCAATATGCTACTCGTAAAAACCGACAGCTTCGCAAATTCAAACCCCCTTACTTACGAACATATTACTGATATTGCTGAACTTGGAAAAAGCCGGATTAATATTTTCCCTAACCCATCATCAAATATTGTAAATATTGTGAATCCAAATACAGATCAACATATCCAGATATGCCTGACAAATGAACTTGGCGAAGTATTGTTGATGTTTCAGTGCAACGAAAAACATTTACAGATTGACCTTGAAAATTATCCTGCAGGGCTATATTTACTTTCCGTTATATCTCAAAAAAATATGAGCACATATAAAATCATCCACTCAAAATAATATCTGCCTTACAGACATGGAACTTATTGAAACCGGTAAAATTCTGAATAAAGAAAGTTATTTTAAAGTTACAGCAACAGTACTTGCAGGTGTTTCTATTTCAGTATTCCTTTTGCTTGTTTTCTTTAGCGGTACCCACGCTAACCCTGAAAGCGATAAGTTTGATAATTGTCCTTTTGTGTTTACCGATT
>CAYHRC010000509.1:0-1802 GCA_964358565.1 uncultured Sphingobacterium sp.
TATGATAAACTCGGCTGCCAGCTTTTCCTTTTCCTTATTCTGAAAATCAAGTTCCTTATTTGCAATGACCAGCTCTTCAGCGCGGTGTTCTTTCTCTCTATTCTGATGAAGGAGTTCCTTATTAGCAATGATCAATTCTTCAGCACGCTTTTCCTTTTCTGAATTTTGAAAAAGAAGTTCCTTATTTGCTATGATAAACTCGGCTGCCAGCTTTTCCTTTTCCTTATTCTGAAAATCAAGTTCCCTGTTTGCTATGTTCAATTCTGCGAGACATTTTTCATTTACCTTATTTTGTAAGTAAAGTTCTTTTTTTGTTTTGATCAGCTTATTAACTATTTGTCTATTAAGCATAATTGCGCTTTCAGAATAAATGATTGTATCGTATTTATAACCCTTAACTACACAATAGTCATACCATGAAACTTATTATTATTGCTTTATTTGCTTAGCGCCTGTCACAGGATAAAAATTTCCCCTTATGGTATTTTGACATTTTTTAAAAACTCCATAGGAATAAAAAAGACACCGCAAGTCTGCAATGTCTTATACACCCAATCAGAATACACCAGTTGTTACAGTGGTGGTCCCAACTGTGGGATCAACAGTGGGATCAACAGTGGTAAAAGCTATGCTTAATAAAGCGCCCTTCCTGAACTTACAGATCATTCTCGACCTGATCATTATTTTACGTGGTTTAATTATCTTTTTCATGAAATTTGAATTAAGTTTTCTCAATTTAATCATAGGTTTGCTTACTGGAAAATTTATTACACCAAATACATTTTGCTATAGACGAACTTGTATATTGCAGTAAAATGCAGATAAATAAAAGGGGAAGTAGTGGCACTCTCTGGTCATTAGCCTCGAAACATCTTCTGGGCTGGTCTTTGTTTATTGCATATGAAGTAATCTATTTATATGTTATGACGGGAGTGTTGGGAGATGTATATGCTTATCTCCTTCATTACACAATCAACATCATTCTTTTTTATTTTAATGCTCATTTCCTGTTAAACTATGCCACCGGCAGGCCTAAGGGTGCAGCTTTAATTACTTTACTGCTTGTCATTTCAGAAATAGCTGCATTCATAGGCATTAAATACCTGGCAGTTTTTCTTATCATGGGAAAGGGACCCTCATTGGAAGGAGAAGGAGCCCTCACCAGGTATATTGTAAGCAATGGCATGCGCATAATTTATATTATGGGATTTAGTACTGCTTACTGGTTCGCCTTGTTAACCATTCACCGTAACAAAAAGCTCGGGGAGATGCAGACTGTCAGGCTGCTTGAGCAAACCGAGAAAATCCTTCTTCAAAAAGATCTTCTCCAGTCACGCAATGCCTACCTGCAGGCCCAGGTAAACCCTCACCTTCTTTTTAATACCCTGAATTTTATGTACAATGCGTCTGCAAAGGTTTCAGAAAAGTTGGCCGATACGGTAATGAACCTTGCTGATATTATGCGCTATGCCCTGACAAGCATTGACGATGACGACAAGGTGGCTCTGGAGAAAGAAATAATACATATTCATAATTATATCAGCTTAAATCAGGCAAGGTTTGATGAGAAGCTCAATGTTGATTTTATTATACAGGGACAAACTGAAGGCCTGCGTATCATTCCCCTGGCATTGATAACATTGGTAGAAAATATTTTTAAATACGGCGACCTTCATGACCCGGAAAATGCCGCGAAGATCAGGCTGAATATACATCATGGGAAACTGATATTGGAATTACATAATAAAAAGAGAGCAAACCGCCGCAGCCAGGGCCACGGTACAGGCATCATGAATCTCAGG
>CAYHRC010000510.1:0-1789 GCA_964358565.1 uncultured Sphingobacterium sp.
AAGCTAATAAAATAGAATTTGAAAGAGCAACTAAGATCTGATGGAACTAGCCTATATAATTGAAAAATTTATTTTAATTACGGTCATATTCCTGATCAGTTTAGGAGTTGCGGCATATTCAACCCTGGCTGAAAGAAAGATTGCTGGTTACCTGCAGGATCGTGTCGGACCTAACCGTGCTGGTCCGGGGGGAATGTTCCAGCCGCTTGCCGATGGTTTGAAAATGTTTTTTAAGGAAGAGATTATTCCAACAGATTCAAGTAAAGCGCTTTTTATTCTGGGTCCATCCCTGGCATTACTAACGGCTTGTATTGGAAGTGCGGTGATACCGTGGGGACAGAACATCGTTCTTGACGAACGTGTGATCAGCTTGCAGGTTGCCGATATTAATGTGGGAATACTCTACATTTTCGGTGTCGTTTCACTTGGCGTTTATGGTATCATGATCGGCGGATGGGCATCAAATAACAAATTCTCTTTAATGGGAGCCGTGCGTGCGGCTTCACAAAGCATCAGTTATGAGATCCCGATGGGTTTATCTATTATTGCTCTGCTGATGGCTACGAATACGCTTAGCATGAAAGAAATTGCTGAACAACAGCATGGGATGAACTGGAATATTATTTATCAGCCACTGGGGTTCATCATTTTTCTTGTCTGCTCATTTGCAGAAACTAACCGCACACCTTTCGACCTGCCGGAATGTGAAACCGAGCTGGTTGGCGGATACCATACCGAATATTCAGGATTTAAGATGGGAGCATTCATGTTTTCAGAATACCTGAATATGTTCCTTGCCTCGGCAGTGATGTCGACACTTTATTTTGGCGGATATAACTATCCGGGAATGGATTGGGTAAATGAAATGACAGGTCAGGTTGTTGGGCCGCTGATCGGGGTGGCTGTCTTGTTCTTCAAGATATTTATATTTATATTCTTTTTTATGTGGGTGAGATGGACTGTTCCACGTTTCAGGTACGATCAGTTAATGAACCTGGGTTGGAAAGTTTTAATTCCTTTGGCAATTGCCAACATTGTTATCACAGGCATTGTGATCACAATTTATGATAAACTTTAATCTCCCGGCTCCATTAGAGCTATTTGGGTTGATTATATTAATTTTTAAACTTCCTTTTGGAAGGATTAGGGTCTATGGAACCATTAAGTAACAGGAAAAAAGTTTTAGAACAGAAACCGATGAATTTCTGGGAGCGTTTATATCTTCCGGCAATTTTTCAGGGGATGGGAATAACTTTCAGACATATGTTCAAAAAGAAGGAAACGATCTTCTACCCTGAAGTTCAGCGTGAATTCTCTGAGAACTGGAGAGGAATGCATTCACTTAAGCGGGATGAAGAAGGACGTGAACGTTGTACGGCCTGTGGACTTTGTGCACTTTCATGTCCTGCTGAGGCAATTACTATGATTGCAGGCGAGCGGCAAAAGGGAGAAGAACACCTCTATCGTGAAGAAAAATTTGCTGCTGTATATGAGATCAACATGCTGCGCTGTATTTTCTGTGGATTATGTGAAGAAGCTTGTCCGAAAGAAGCCATCTATCTGGATGGGCCGATCGTTCCGGCAGACTACTTAAGAAAAGATTTTATTTACGGTAAGGACAAGCTGGTTGAAGAACCTATGAAATCAAAATAATGGCTTAGCATTTTCTGAATAATTTATTCTTTGGGAGCCGGATCCGCATTAATTGTTCGGCAGAAATTATACCTTTGCGCCGCTGTTCGGTTTAAGATTTAAATACATTATTAATGAGTATATCTCTTTTTTATTT
>CAYHRC010000511.1:0-1787 GCA_964358565.1 uncultured Sphingobacterium sp.
GGAGCTTGCCGGTGGAGAGTCCGGTGAGCGTGCCGGCGAAGGTGCTGACAGAATTGGTGCCCGCGACCTCGAGCGTATTGCCACCCGTGTCGATCGTGCCCGTGCCGGCGAAGGCCCCGATGGTCTCGGTGAGACCGGAGCCGACGGCGGTGAGGTCGAGCTTACCGTCGGAATTGATCGTGACGCTGGAGGTGTTGGCGATCTGCTCATCGGCGAGCAGGCGGAGTGACGCGGTGTTCGCGGCGCCGCTGTTGTCACCGATGACGACGGTGCCGGTGCCGGTGGCATTCACGCCCGCGGTCTTGTTGAGATTCACCGTGCCGTCGCTGACCTGGAAGGTGCCGGAGAACGTGTTGGCGGTCGTGCCCGTCAACTGGAGCGTGCCGAGGTCGGTCTTGTTGAAACTGGCGGTGCCGCCGGAAATCGCGCCGCTGATCGTGAGGTCGGTGTCGCCGTTGACGCCGTTGTTGCCGACCTGGATGACGCGCGTGCCGGAGGTGCCGAGATCGAGGTTGGCGCTGATGGTGGCGGTAGAGGAGCCGACGCCGTTGAAGGTGAGATTGTTTCCGAGAGTGAGGGTGCCGGTGCCCTGGACATTGCCGCCGGTCATCGTGAGCGCGCCGATGGAATCGTTGTTGGCCTGCAGATCGAGGCGGCCGTCCGTGGCGATGGTGACGCTGGAAGCGTTATTGATCTGATTGGAGGCGTTGAGCTGGAGGATGGCGGAGGCGGCGGCGCCGATGCCATCGCCGATGTTGACCGCGGCGGCGCCGGTCGCGTCGATGCCGGCCGTCTTGGTCGCGACGACGGTGCCGTCGTTGATGAAGAAGCCGCCGGAGAACGTGTTGGCGGTGGTGCCGCCGAGCGTGACGGTGCCGGCGCCGGTCTTCTGGACGTAGTTGGCGTTGGCGGCCTGGGTGATGGCGCCGTTGAGCGTGAGGTTGCCGGTGTTGGAATCGATCGCGACGCCGGTGTTCACGCCGCCGATGAGCGAGATGTTGCCGTTGAGTGTATTGTTATCCTGGATATTCTTGATGCTGGGCGCGGCCGGCGGCGCGGCGGTGCCGTAGAGGGAGAACGTCTCGCCGCTGGCGATGGTCACGTTGTTCTGGACGCCGAGGGTGGCGCCGATTTGCACGCTGGTGCCGGCGGTGGCGGAGCCGAGGGCGGCGTTGCTGCCGGCGATCAGCGTGCCGGCGGCGATGTTGGTCGAGCCGTTGTAGGTATTGGTGCCGGTGAGCAGCAGCGTGCCGGAGCCGGTCTTGGCGACGACCTTGGCGTTGGTGGCCTCGCTGATCACACCGCTGACGGTGAGCTGGGATCCGCCGGCGACGTCGACCTTCACCTGATCGTTGGCGACCGCGCCGGTGAGGGAGAGGTTGCCGGTCCAGGTGTTGTTGCCGGATAGGTTGGCGAAGCTGGCGGTGCTGGGGCTGGTGGCGGCGGCGAGGTTGCCGAGTTCGCCGGTTACCGTAATGCCGCCCTGGAGACCGAGGGTGGCGCCGGCGTTGACGGTTGTGCTGCCGGTGGCGGTGCCGAGGGCGCTATTGTTCGCGGCGACGAGGGTGCCGGCCGAGACGGTGGTGGCGCCATCGTAGGTGTTCGCGCCGGTGAGGGTCATCGTGCCGCTGCCGGCCTTGGTCAGGGCGAGCGTGCCGGTGCTGTCGGAGATGATGCCGGAGAACGTGGTCGAGGTGTTGTTCTGGCCGGCGGTGAGGGTGGGCGCGCCGCTGGTGCCGGTGACGTTGCCGGAGCCGGCGAGGGAGCCGATGGTCTCGCTGAAGCCG
>CAYHRC010000512.1:0-1786 GCA_964358565.1 uncultured Sphingobacterium sp.
GTTATGGAGATGGTCCATCATCAAGTTGATGACCGCGATGGCACTGTAGACGTCGAGCAGAGTGTCGCCGGTCAGCGCGTGCGTGCCGTCGAAGAAATCGGGCGGCAGGAACGCCGTAAGCAGGTTCAGCGCAGTGTTCGGGCGGCCAAACCGGAACGCGTTGAGCCGCGGATGGAAATTCCGCGCGACCAACTCCACTCCGTCCATGCTCATGGGCGTCCGTGCGTTGAAATCAACTTCCTCGAACGTCACAGCGGCGTGATTGTCCGCGCGGCGATAGTACATCCGGATGTCGGTCGATCGCCAGTCGTCGGCCTTGAACAGCGTCGGCCGAAACGGCGAGGTGGGCTCATCGGCATCCTGCACGCCGTTGGCGTTGATGTCGTCGAAGAACGGGTCGCCGTCGGCGTTGTACCGTGGGTTGGCAACTTCGGTTCCGAACACGTGAGTAAACGACTGACGTTGAATCGGCAGACCGAAAATCGCATCAATCGACACGATAATCGAACCAGATTGATTTACGGTGCCGCCGAACGTTCCGCTGTCCCCGACGGCCCCTTCAACACCAGTGGTCGGCTCAGTGCCCGTACTGGTGCCGGTGCCCGAGCCGGCCGTCGTTCCATCCGTCGAACCATCAGCCACTTGGGCCGGTGGAACGCTGCCGTCTGGAGGTGTCGTTCCGCCCGCTGCGCCGCCATCGGGGGGCGGTTGAGTGCCGTCTTGAGGCGGCTGATTTGGGTCGCCCGGCATAGGCGTAAATGCATCAGGCATGGGGGGCGGGGGCACGAAGAAATTGGCGGGGTCTTCCTGGCCTGCGGGCCGACCCGTTTGCTCGTTAAACAACTGGAAGTTGCCCGTCTCTTGCGTGTCCGGAATGAACTGCAAGAGGAACCGCCCACCCGGATTGTACGAGGCCGCACCCGTTGTCGCGTCGTAGTCCACGCGCACCGGCTCAGCATCCGGGCCTGGCGAAGTGGCCAGCACGAAAATCTGCTGGTTTGGACCGGCCTGCTCTTCGCCTGCGGGTTGGACGACGCCTGGGTCCGGCGGGGGGGCCGGAACAAACGTGCTGCTTACCACGGCCACGCTAACGCCGGGGAAGAAATTTCCCGTTTCGGAAACGAAGTCGATGAATGCTACGCCGCTTACGGCGGCGAAAATTGCCCCGTCGCGCATGTCGAGTCGCACCGGCCCGCGCGGTCCGTGCAGTGGCCGCCCCGCCTCGCGCACCATCAAGCTCACAGTACCTTCGCCTTCCGTGCCTTGCGTGAACAAGAGGTAGAACTTGCCTTCACCCGTGGAGTTGTAGACAACCGAAGAGACCTCGCCCCTGGCCGACACCTCCGCGTCCACTGTGACGGCTGAAACCGTTCCGCTCTGCCGGAACGGATCACCGTCCGCCACTACGAAGAACGTGCTCGGACCGGTCCGGCTAAACGGCAGGTGCGCCCGCCCGTCGCGGATCGTTGCCGAGAGATCGCTGATGCTGGCGATTCTCTCGCTCATGAATCCACCGGCCAGACGATCAAGGCTGGGCGGTACTGTATCCGCCAGAATTCCCTTCAATACCGACCGTAGTTCCGCATCGCGGGCCTCCATCTGCTCGCGATCGAGCTGTCCAAATCCCTTCGAATTGATCTCGGCCATCATTTGATTCAAAGCAACGGCCTTGCCCGCTCCGTCGGCGGTTTCGAATACGGTCATCGGAGGCCCAAAGAAGTTGGGATCGAACACAAAGTAAGTGAGCCTCGCGCCCATGCCGTCGTCGAGGCTGGTTACGAGGTCG
>CAYHRC010000513.1:0-382 GCA_964358565.1 uncultured Sphingobacterium sp.
ATGGAATTTGAAAAGCTCGCCGGGATGCCGATCATGCTCAATACTTCATTCAATCCGGGCGGCGAACCCATCCTTAATTATTATTCCGTTGGCCTGGAAATGTTGAACTCCACGGAACTCGACTACGTCCTGATCGAGGAAACCTTGTTCTGTAAACCTGGTCGGCAAGATAAGCTTGCTTTCCTGATAGCCTAAGGCGAAGAGATACTCCCTGACAGGCGTGTCAATGGTGGTGCTAATAAATAGATTGCCTGAGGTAAAGCCTTAACCTTTTTATATCGTAAATTTAAGGAGCGTGTTCCTTGTCGTCCATCCAAATCATAGCCATCATGCTCGTCAAAAATGAAGATATTTATATTGAGCGCGTCATACGCAATATCAT
>CAYHRC010000513.1:392-1779 GCA_964358565.1 uncultured Sphingobacterium sp.
TAATTATTATCACGGACCATCAATCTGTGGATCAGACGTTCGAGATTTGCAGGCGTTTGGCAGATGAATTCCCCAAAATCGAGCTTCGAAGCATCCGTCATCCGCAAGAATCCGCCCTTGTCATTGAACCGTATGCCGGGACGAACACATGGGTCTTTGGCGTGGATGGTGACGAAATCTACAATCCTAAAGGTCTGAAGATGATGCGGGAATACGTGTTGAAAGGAGCCTTTTCAGAAGATTGGTGTATTTTTGGGAATGTCCTGAATGTCAAATCGCTAGACTTGAACCGAAAAACGGCCAGGGGATACCTTGCCCCACCGTCGAGGTCGATGACCAAGCTTTACAATTTTTCAATGATCGAAAGTTGGGCTAACTGTCCTGAAAGGCTGCATGGAGATGATATAAAGTTCAAAAAGGGCTTCAGCTCCGATCTAAGGAGATACTTACACACTGAAATTCCGTGGGATCAATCTTATTTTCAGTGTTTGCACATGCCGTTCATGAAACGAAGTTCATTGGATAAGGCCGGTATCATCAAAACCCGGTTAATTCCGGAAGAGGTGTTGAGGACAAGCCTTCAGAAAAACGGTGTTTGGCGATTGCTCAGGGTGATAAAACTTAAAATTTTACAGCTTATTGGCCTTGATTGGAAAAACCAAAAGTATGGCCGGGGACCGTTGGTGGAGAAAGATGTGTCGGTATTTTTTACGTAGTTGAGACATATTATTTTATGAAACATCAAAATAAGGTATTGATATGGATATTATTAATTCAAATCGAGATGACAACCGGCGCATTGAAAATGGGCGGATGGTATATTATCAATTAACTGCCAATCAGGATTTTTGGGAGGATATCTGGGCCAGGGATATAACCCCAGATTATTACAAGCCCTTTCAATCAGGGCATTTGTTTACTTTTGAGAAAATGTTTAGCCGCCACTTGCCGAAGCATGGAAAGATTCTTGAAGCCGGATGTGGGACATCCCAGCTTGTTGTTGCTTTGAACGTTAGGGGATACAACTGCATTGGAATTGATTTTGCAGCTCAAACATTAAGAAAAGCACAGCATTTGATCGGTCCCTTGAAATTGATCTCAGGCGACCTGACGGCCATAGGAGTTTTAAGTGATTCATTTGATGCAATCATCTCTATTGGTGTGGTGGAACATCGGCGTGAGGGTCCTGAACTCTTTCTCAAAGAAAAATACCGCATCTTGAAATCCGGTGGCGTACTGTTGATTTCGGTGCCGTATTTCAATCCATTACGCCGCTGGCGGGCAGACCGGGGTGCGTATCAAGATGATGACAGCGGATTTGATTTTTACCAATTCGCATTTTCTCGTGTGGAGTTTTGCAGCATACTTAAATCTACGGGTTACGAGA
>CAYHRC010000514.1:0-1772 GCA_964358565.1 uncultured Sphingobacterium sp.
AAGCTCTCAAATACAATAATCCTCCGGTCATTGCTGTCCATAAATTTGAAGTAAGACAATAATGAAACAAGCGAATGACTTAACCGGGGAGTCCAGGGAAGTTTCTTCCGGCGTTCTGATTGCCCAGAGCTACTTTTCAGGCTTTGAAAAGGCTCATGACACGTATAATGCTATGTCAGCAGCAAGTGATGGCAAGGTTTATTATATACTTTCTTCAAACACGCTTGAAGCGGGACGGATATACAGGTATGATCCGGATACAGATAAAACTGAATTTTTAGCAGACCTGAACGAAATATGCGGTGAAAAGGATGCAAAAGCAATCCCTCAGGGCAAGAGCCATTCCCGGCTCTATGAAATGAATGGCAAATTATATCTGGCCACTCATGTTGGATATTATGAAATGATCGATGGTATAGAACGCTTGCCTGTAAATGCGCCTGAAGGCTATAAACTTTATCCGGGTGGTCATATTCTGTCTTACGATCTTTCATCAGGTGAGTTCGAAGATCTGGCCCTGGTGCCAGGGACTGAGGGACTTGTAACTATGACAATGGATACAAAACGTGGGCAGATATATGCTATTACATGGCCTACGGGACGTTTTATTCATTATGATGTTGCAAAGAATGAAATAAAAGACCTGGGAATTTTTTCAGGAAATGGTGAAGCAGGAATCGTTGGAGAAGATTATCGTGCTCTTTGCCGTTCAATGGTTATTGACCCGCGCGATGGGGCTGTGTATTCATCAACAGCAGAAGGAGATATTTTTAAATACAATCCGGAAGAAGGATCTTTTCAAAAAATGAAAGAAATTAACTTAAAGCTGGATTATTTCGGAAGTTATGATCCTACACGGCCGGGGAGTATGGGATATAACTGGCGCAAGATCTTCTGGTATGAGCCGGAAGGAGTAGCTTATGGAGTCCATGGTAATTCAGGTTATTTATTCCGGTTCGATCCCAAAAAGCCATCCATAGAGATCATAGATCGTATTACTTCTGAGCCATCAAAACGCAGCGGAATGTTCGACCAGTTTACATATGGTTATCTGGGATTCATTTTGGGTCCGGATAAGGAGACTATATATTATCTTACCGGTGGTCCGATTTACGAAAATGGTGAACTGATCAAAGGTGATGATAGTATTTATGTAGGTGCTAAAGGACTCGAGAATTTGCACCTGGTTACCTACAATATCCCCCGAAAGGAATATAAGGATCATGGGGCCATTTTTTATGAAAACGGATCCAGACCAACCTATGTCAATTGCATTGCAGTTGACAAATATGGTGCAGTATATACGCTCGCACGGTTTGAGCATAATGGTGAGTTAATCGAGGATCTGGTAAAAATTCCTTTCAACATGAAATAGACAGCATTTTTCACTTAATTAATTTTATCTTAAAAGGAATGTTCGTGTAAATTAAACCGAATTCGCTTTAGATCGTAGTGTACTGCTCCAGCTGGATCCTGCTTTGAATTTTTTAAAAATAATAGAGAAGGGAAGGTGATTAATTTCCCGGCAGGATTTTGTGCTTCTGGGCCCGTTAAGCGAAATAATAGTTAAAAAACGAATGAAAAAAAAATTTTCAATGCCTGCATTTATTAAAGGGATCTCAAGCAAAACATTCAGTATTGCTTTAGGTGTCATTACTTTAATTGGTTTCGGTTTTATAGTGAATAGAAGCAATGCAGCCGCAGCAAAGATTAAGGTAGGTGTTGCCGAAACTATAATAACTCCGCCTAATCCCATTGGTTTCCCTATGGAG
>CAYHRC010000515.1:0-1772 GCA_964358565.1 uncultured Sphingobacterium sp.
TCCCGCTGGAAAAGGCCACTATGTTCGAGTTTCTATAACGTTCCGCCACTCTTCCTGACCCTGCATGTTCCTGAACCCCCAGGCCCATACATAACTTCCTTTGACCGGATTATCATCAGGGATGCTTCCATCTATATTTAAGCTTAAAATTTTCCCATTTAAACTGATACTGTCCTGGGCATACCCATCCTTTTGTCCAAAGAAAGGTTTTCATCGACCGGCTGATGAAAGCTTTGCACCGGCTTATTTGAAAAACAGCCTATGGACAAACAGATAAGGATAGTGATTAAAAAAGAGAGGGTTAACTTCATATTTTAATTCTTCTTCATAATATAAGCAAAAACATCACGGATTTCCTGATCATTTAAGCGGTTCAGAATACGTTCAGGCATAATGGATACCGGCAATGCTTTCATTTCCCTGATCTGGCTTACAGAAAGTATGATCTCTTTACCTGCCTGCGTTTGAATGGTGTGGGTATCTCCATTGCTGGCTGCAATCTTACCTTCAATGGTACGCCCATCCTTTGTTGTGATACGATGCAGACCATAACCTTCCCTTATATCCGCATTTGGATCGACCACGTTCAGCAAAAAGTAGTTCACATTGCTGCGTTCATAACCTGTGAGATCCGGACCAATACCCCCGCCCTCATTAAACAGACGATGGCAGTAGCCGCAATTGGCTAAGTAAAGTATTCTTCCCTTTTTGATATCCCCAGAGCCGGATTTAATCAATTTCGAATATTTAGCAATGGCTTCGTTCTTTTCTGACGATGTGGCCAGTTTCACATTTGGCCAATATTTGTCTGCCGAAGCGCTGATCTTAGGATCATTCAGCTGCTTTAATCTGCGGGCCACCTGGTCAGATACATCATCCTTACTGATCCGTTTAGTCCCGGCGATTGCAGTAAACAACTCCATTGCCCAGCTTGTTCTGCCGGCAAAGAGATCAAGTGCAGCATTCCGAACACCTGCATCTCCTCTAAACTGAGGGTATGCTTTTACAACCCGTAAACCAATTTCATCGACATCATAACGCTGCAGGGCTTGCAGAGCGGCCTCTTTCATTGCCCCGGAAGACTTACTGCTTTCAATAGCATTTAATAAAACAGGAACAGACTCAGGTTGATTCGTCTGACCAAAGATCACGATATAGGATAAACGATGGTCAAACTCTGCATTCTCATCTGCAATGACAGCCAGTGCCTTTTTCACAGCACCCGCATTTCCCTGCCGGATAGCCAGTGCCAGAGGAGCACCAAATAGTTCGGACTGATAAGGCTGAATCGCTTTGATCAGCTCAGCTGATAAACCAATCGCATCCCGGCCCCGAAGTCCTTCACGCAAACCGCTCATCAGTATTTTAGCATCTGCCTTTGAAGGTGCAAGACTGATCAATCTTGAGGCAGCTTTATAATTTGCATCCCCGGCTGACATGATGTAACGCTGCATCAATCGTTTTAACAATACATCCTGAACCAGCCTTTTCTGCCATATTCCCTTATCCGCAAAAATCGAGATCAATGCATCCCGGTCTGTCTCTGTTTTGGCTTCCATGGCCCACCAGATCAGCAGAGGGATATCCGGATCATTCGAATCATCATGATTCCTGATCAGATTCTGAATAATTGGAATAGCAAGCTGTCCGGATAACCTTTTTGCCGTTGCAGCAAGCTGACTTCTTACTGCCAGACTTGTTTCTTTTGCCGCAAGTATGGTAAGCCGCGTGGATAGTACAGGCGACACTTTCTTTCGGTCTCCCAATAAACG
>CAYHRC010000516.1:0-1767 GCA_964358565.1 uncultured Sphingobacterium sp.
CACCCCATCGTATTTAAACAACCCAATTCGTCCTTCCCATCTTTTATCGTCATAGCTTACTCCCAGACTCTTAATCACTTTTTGGCACTTAAGGCACAAATAATTCCCGTTTGTGTCGCACCCCAGACACTTTTTGGGAAATACCCAATCAATTATTATTCCCATGATTTAAAATACCACTATGTCTAATCGTTTTTCCTTGAGAAAAGAGGCACCTCAGTTGATTTTAAATTTCATGCTAGCAGCTGTCACCTCTATCCTTACCGTTCGTCTTTTTCTCCATTTAACCAATAATTTTCAGTTAAGTTTCGGCTCAATGCACATTGCCCATGTTCTCTGGGGCGGTCTATTAATGTTTTTAGCTCTTATTTTGATTTTCCTCTTTCACCCGCCCCTTATTCTAAAACACTGTGCTGTTATCGGTGGTTTAGGTTGGGGGATATTTATTGATGAAATCGGCAAATACATTACCCGCGATAATGATTATTGGTACCAACCTGCCATTATTTATATCTATATTTCTTTTGTTCTGCTCTACCTGCTTTACCGCTTTCTTCAAACCCGTTTTCCACCTCGCCCCTCCCGATTTAATTTTCTTCTATCTTTAACCCATAGGGCCACCCGCTACAAACCCATTATTGTCGCTCTTTTTTTCTATTCCTTTTACTATGCCCTCGACAAATTGATCGATCTTTTTTCTATCTCAATTATCCACCCGGCTTCTCATATGGTCTATTTAAAAATAATTATCGACTTGCTTTCCTCCCTATTAATAATTTTGGGATGGTTTTTTTATCTTTCCCGCCGGCGCCTAGCTGGTCTTCGACTTTTCCGCCTTTCTTTACTACTAAATATTTTTCTTGGCGCGGTCATTAAATTTTATTTCGAACAATTTTCAGCCGTTTTTGGCCTCGGAATCAATATTTTGGTTTTAAATTACCTTAATGTCTACAAAGCTGGAAAAATACCGCCAAAACTGCTATAATAGAACCTCTTGGAGATGTCTTGAATTGACAAAGCTGTTCTTTAAAAAACTGCAAGCCGACTTTGATCTTCAGTCGAAAACAGGGATCAAACAAAAATGCTAAGAAAATTCTTAGTGCTTTAGCAACCAATTTTGACGGTTACAAAACCGCCTTCTTTGGTTCTGTTTCTGTTAAACCGGCTTTTGCCGCTATAGCTTAAACGAAGCCATCGATTAATCCGTTTTTTCAGGACAGTTTAATCGGTGTCAATTAATCTGAAATGCTTTCTTTAGAATCTCGGTTTTCTAAGGAATCAAGAGGGGAGTAATGTCCCCAACCAATCGACGTTTTCAAAAAAATAAGCTTGTAGACGTTTTTTAAATTCGACTTTGGACCTCGGGTCATTCCCGAGCATCTCCGCCTTCGCCTAGCCCTTGTTTAATTTCTTTGGCCTTTATCTTCTCCCTTTTCTCAAATTTTCTCATTTTTCGCCCTACTCCCACCTCCATTTTAAACCATCTTCCTTTTAGATAAATAGCGACGGGGATGAGCATATATTTTTGGTGCCGTAAACTTTGCAATTTAGCAATTTCCTTGCCCGACAATAATAGTTTCCGCTCACTACTTTTATCAATCTCGATATTTTGAGCGTATTTATAGGGTGTAATTGTTAGGTTAAATACCGATGGTATCCCATTGATTACTTCAACCTTGGCTCCCTTAAACTGCACTCCATTAACCCGCAGAGCCTTGGCGTCGGCTCCCAACAGCACCAATCCCGCCTCAAATTTGTCACTAAATT
>CAYHRC010000517.1:0-1764 GCA_964358565.1 uncultured Sphingobacterium sp.
TTTAAAGGAAAAATTTTGCATTATGATTAAAGGGAAAATTATTATTGACCGTCCTGGCTTTCCATTGAATTGTTAGCTATTATTTTACTATAATTATATAGTAAATAATTAATGATGAAAGGTATGTCTAAAACAGGAAAAACAAATCGCAGAGCATTTTTAAAATCAACCGGAGCTGTAGTAATTGGGAGTACAATTGGCTTAAATGTGGGATTTCCAAAAACCACCTTTGCCCAAAGTAAAAGTATATTAAAAGTCGCTCTGATAGGATGCGGGGGAAGAGGTACCGGAGCGGCCAGTCAGGCAATAAAAGCTGACCCTAATGTCATAATTACGGTCATGGCGGATGTGTTTCAGGATCGTTTAGATCAGTCTTACGACATCCTTCTTAAAGCACATCCGGACAGAGTAAAAGTTTCAAGTGAGAATAAATTTGTTGGTTTTGACGCGTACAAGCGTGTAATGGAATCTGATGTGGACGTAGTTTTATTGACTACGCCTCCCGGCTTCCGCCCGGATCAGCTTAGTGCTGCTGTAGATGCGGGTAAACATATTTTCTGTGAAAAACCTGTGGCTGTGGATGCACCTGGTGTGCGTAAAGTATTGGCCGCAGCAAAAAGAGCCCGGGAAAAAGGCTTATCCCTGGTATCAGGTTTTACCTTTCGCTATGATCTGCCTAAAAGAGAGCTGTTTGGAAGGGTGCAGAATGGGGAAATTGGTGAGATCAGAATGGTTAACTCCACCCGTAATGGTGGTGGGCTTTGGTATTTTCCACGGAAACCGGAATGGACTGAAATGGAGTATCAGATGCGTAACTGGTATTATTATGACTGGTTATCCGGTGATTTTATCGTAGAAATGGTGGTTCATAATCTCGATATGATGACCTGGGCCCTGGGTGGCCAAATGCCTTTAAGGGCCTTTGGAACAGGAGGCCGACAGGTCAGAGTTGAAGAAAAATGGGGAAACATTTATGATCATTTCGCTATCGAATTTGAATTTGCAAATGGTGTTAAAGGGTATAATTTCTGCCGTCAGCAAGACGGCTGTTCATCCAAAAATTCGGTGGAGATCATAGGTGCTGATGGAACTGCCTTTTATCAGGGTCAGATTCATAAAATAAGCGGTAAAAATAACTGGGATTACCAGGGAGAAAAGAAGGATATGTACCAGATACAGCATGATGAACTTTTTGCCTCGATCCGGGCGGGTAAACCTTTGAATGACGGAGAAATGATGGCCAATAGTACCATGCTTGGAATTTTAAGCAGAATGGTGGCCAACAGCGGACAGACCATCACCTGGGAGCAGGCTATGAATTCCAATCAGGTTCTTGGGCCTGATTTTAACCAGTATAGCTGGGATTTAAAATGGCCTGTTCCTCCCCCAGCGATTCCGGGAATTACTAAGGTTTTATAGAGATCAGGATGCTCTTGTATATAAATGTAATTTAAAAAAGCCGATGAACAATTCATTGAAAAGGATGCTTATGCTCCTGAGTATTATGCTGATCAGCAGCAGACTGTCTTTTGCACAGGAAACCCTGTTTGAGTTCGGTACTGCTAAAAGTCTGGAATCGATTGTCTCAAAATCTAAAGAGAAAGATAAACCCTTAAAATGGGTTAATGTCAATACCACAAAGGAAACCTGGTCGGTACAGAAGGATGGTACCCTGATTTCTACAGGTCTGCCTATCGGGGTGGTACGATCTGAGAAACAATATGAAAATTTCATGTTACATGTCGAATGGAAACACATGGACCC
>CAYHRC010000518.1:0-1764 GCA_964358565.1 uncultured Sphingobacterium sp.
GATTTTCTACTCCTTTTTTATCCTCTAATTCTAAAGGACTTTTTCAGTGCCCTCCTTTCGAACAGGTCTTTTTTAATCTAGTTTTGTTTGCTTAAATACGTATCCAATTGGGCT
Organism: uncultured Sphingobacterium sp.; assembly: GCA_964358565.1. Lineage (GTDB taxonomy): Bacteria > Bacteroidota > Bacteroidia > Sphingobacteriales > Sphingobacteriaceae > Daejeonella. Next base: position 115 of record CAYHRC010000518.1, read on the forward strand.
GAAGTAACAGTCGTTTTCTTTGGATACTTAGCAAACCAGGCGCGAAATTCATTCTTTACTTTATCACTCCAGGTACCATGTATCTCTCCTGATGGGTATTTCCCCTGCTGGAGCAAATATCTTTCAAATTCATCACGTAAGGCAGTTAATTCAGATGCAGACACTAATCCTTCAACAAGATGCGCTGGTATAAAAACTACCCCATATTCATTAGCGAATACAATATCTCCGGGGAAAACAGTGACTTCATCTATACGAATTGGAGCATTAATAGAAATGGGCGTCATATCTTTGATGTAGGAAGGATGCTGTCCTTTTACCCAGGCATTAAAGCCTTTCGTATCTTTTAATTCCTGCATATCCCTTACTGAACCATTAAATATCACCCCTTTTCCTGTTTTACCATAGATTGCATTACCCAGGCTGGAACCGATAAGTGTACCGTCTTTAACTTTTCCATAACCATCAGCTACATAAACATCCCCCTTAGTGAGTATATCAATGGGCCAGATATTTATTCCGCCTTTTTGCGAACGGCCTTCAGTTTTGCCTTTTGCTTTAATCAGACTGTCGAGATCGGGCCTGGATGGCATAAATTGAGCAGTAACTACCCGTCCCACCATCGTCTCACCCGGCTTGAGTATCAGCCAGTCTTTTGCAACCTGGTTCCGGTAACCCTTGCCTCCTAAATAACCCCATATTTGTTCCAGGGTAGCATCCTGCAAGCGTTCAAGAACTAAATCAGATACTTTCGGGCGGCCATCAGCAAACCTCTCACCTTTCCAGAGGGAGGTTAATTCTGTAATATATTCAGGCGATGATCCTATACGCTGAGCGTTGGAGATAAAACTGCTTGAAACAAGCAGGATAAAAAGCACTATTTTATGTTTCATGATTCAGGGTTTATTTATTCTTATTTCTTTGTTACTGCTTCGGCTAGTCCGCGCATATAGCCGATTGCAAAAAGATTTCCAAGGGTCATATAACCCGGCCTGGTATTTTCTTCACCTGCCATAGTAGGAACGTGGTCCGGGCGGATAGGTCCTTTAAAACCGATATCATAATAGGCCTTCATGGCTGCATACATATCAATCTGTCCTTCGTCATGAAATGTCTCGGTAAATTTCGTACTGGGCAAAACACCACTCAGGTCCTGCACATTTCTGAAATGAACAAAATGAATTTTACCTGCTTTACCCCACCTTCTTACAAGAGCCGGAATATCGGCGCCCATCAGCGAAAAATTTCCCTGACAAAGGGTAACTCCATTGAAATCACTCGGCATGATCTTTAACATCCTATCGAAATTGTCCACTGTGTTCATGATTCTTGGAATACCCTGGATACTGTTAACCTGCGGATCATCAGGGTGCAGGGCTAATTTCATTTCAATCTTCTCTGCTTCCGGAACCACAGCCTTTAGAAAGTATTCCAGATTCTTCCACATACTTTCCGGGGATACTTCTCCGTACTTTGTCAAAGGCCTGTTTTTGATTTCTTCATAGTCAAATGCAGTAACAAGTGCACCACCACGACCCGGCCTGTCCATTTGTGTACGGGCCCAGCTGATCACCGGCATCCAGTTGTAACAGATAACATCCACACCCGAGCGCTTCAGATTTTTCATGAAGGTTATGAAATTCGCAATTT
>CAYHRC010000519.1:0-1740 GCA_964358565.1 uncultured Sphingobacterium sp.
AAGTTTGCGGCCTGTTTTTGCTCTGGCCAGTTTAACTGCTGCTGTAGTAACAGTGGAGCCGTTTTTAGCAAATTTTACCATGTCGTGCTGAGGAACAAGCTCCAGAAAAGTTTCAGCCATTTCCTTTTCAAGGACGGAAGGACGCTGAAAGTTTACTCCCTTTGTAAGTTCTTCCCGCACGGCATCCAAGACCGGTTCGTAAGCATGCCCAAGACTTACACTCGACAGGCCCATTGAACAATCAATGAATTCATTACCGTCAATATCCCATACATGGGATCCCTTTCCATAAGCGATCGCTGCAGGTGAAAGTTCAGGAAACTGGTCATCACCTTTTGAATAGGTATGTGCACCACCTGGAATCAGAGTATGAATTTTACTACGATAGTTATTGGATGCTTCGAAATTAACAATATTCCGAAGCGTTATCTCTTTGAATTTGCCTAACATGAAACCTTCATTACGCATAATTTTCTGATTTGGGTGAAACAAATGTGGGTGTTCTCTTTTTAGTTTTAATACCTGCAACCAGCCAAAATCTGTTACGGGAAGAAAATGATTATAAATGTTTTCTATAACTTGAAAATCTTCAAGCTGATCAACAGTCCATCTTTCCGCAGAATGATCTTCGTGGTATGGTAAATTATCCACCCGAAACAAACCGGACCTTACGATAAACCCCGTAACATGTTCCCTTTCTATTGGTTTGACTGCATTTTCGGCTGCATATTTTAGCGCTTGAATGGTAAAGATTTCAGTGTCCAGCCCATCGGGGTATGAAGGGGGCAAAGCATTTGCCATGTAATCCATATCACCTCTTCTCACAAATTCTCGAATCAGCTGATCAACAAGTTCAGGATCAATTAAAGGGCAATCTCCTGTGATTCTGACTACCGCATCGGCCTCAAAAAGAGTAGCGGCTTGGTAAAAACGGTCGAGAACGTCATTCTCACTTCCTTCAAAGACACTATACCCCTTTCCTCTTACATGATCTACCAGAGGACGGTTCGCAGGATCGATAGAAGTAGCGAGAATGATTTTATTCACTAAAGTGGCCTTTGATAATCTGCGCATTAGATACTCGATCATTGGAATTCCCTGGATCGGCCTCATAACCTTCTCAGGAAGTCTTGAAGAACCCATACGGGCTTGTACTAAAGCAATAATTCGCATATATTATTTCAAGAAGTATTTCAATTTATTCAAATAATGCCTTTGCTTCATATAAATGCGCGAGCTGTACAGGCAAGACTCTGTTCCATTCTTTGTTACCGCCGATATTTAAGCGAAATATTATGCATATTCTTCGTATGATTTCCGCCAGAGCCAGATCGCAAAAGTCATTGATCAAAGGCTTACTTATTTCAAGTTCGGAGGAAAGGATATTCATATAATTTCTACCTGTTTTCAGTGCCAGCGATGGATCACCCTGGAATGCTATGGTTTGCCTGCATTGTTTTAGCCCTGCGAAAGCAAGCGCATAACCAACTGGCATCATCTTGCACGATTCGAAATCAAGTATCGCGGTCGCTTGCGAATCATTAAATATCATATTATGGGGGTGCATGTCGAAATGCACGGCCATTTCAGGTCCTGCATTCACCCTCATCTTCCTGATTCTTTGCCAATTATCCGTTAACACCACCCATGATTCCTCTAGCAATTTTGTATACTCAGTTCCAAAAAAATCTTCCCATTTACTATGTAAGCCTTCAATCTCAGTGAGTGTATGATCATCCT
>CAYHRC010000520.1:0-1739 GCA_964358565.1 uncultured Sphingobacterium sp.
TTGGTAATAGCGATGAACAGAAGAGAGAAAACCAGATATTACATTGATGCGGCCAAGATCAAAATGCCGGTAATGAAGCACATAGTTTACAATAAACTCCTGGCCCTGTATTCAGAGCAGATGCGTATACTCAGCGTCGCAGGAATAACTGTCACCAGGTCCATGGACATAGTAGCCAGGATTATAGGGAATGAGGTTTTCAGGTTGGCCATAGAGGGGTCTCTGCATGATATTTCAGCCGGGAGCGGGATATCGGAAGCCATGAAAAAGCGGGAGGTTTTCCCAAAGATGATGACCAGGATGGTCTTTATAGGGGAATCCAGTGGGACCCTTGACGAGCAGTTTGGCTACCTCTCTGAGTACTACCTGAAGAGGTTGGACGCTGTAGCCGAGAGGATTGGTAAGATGATTGAGCCGATAGTCATAGTCGTCATAGGGTTGATGTTTGTATTTATGATTATAGGCCTGCTGATGCCGATATACGACCTGGTAACACAGATGAAGTAAAACATACCCCAACCTGACCTCTACCCACGGGGCATAAACCCTTTATTAAAGGGGAGCAACGTTTCTTCCCCCTCTTTAGTAAAGAGGGGGTGAGGGGGAGTTAAAGGATTTATAATGAATATTCTCGAATTCTTCGGATTAAAGGAAGACCCGTTCAGGCTGACGCCGGACCCTGCCTATTTCTTCCCTTCCGCAGGGCACAATGAAGCCTTGCAGTCCCTAAACTATCTGGTGGAGCAGAGAGAAGGGTTTGGTCTCGTCTCCGGGGAGCCTGGAACAGGGAAGACCACCCTGATAAGTGTCTTTATGGAAAGCTGGAAGGACAAGGCGGAGATCGCCATGATACTCACTCCGCGCCTGTCTCCTGAAGAGTTTCTTATGGCTGTCCTGGATGACCTGAATGTAAAGTCTGAAAAAACGAATAAAAACGATATCCTGAAGGCCTTCCGGGACTTCCTTGTGGACAGGTCCCAGGCAGGCAGGCCTGTGATTATCATCGTTGATGAGGCCCAGGACCTTCCTGATGAGACCCTTGAAGAGCTGAGACTCCTTTCCAACCTTGAGACCGATAAAAACAAGCTCCTGCAGATAATCCTGATGGGTCAGCCTGAGATTAACGAAAGGCTGCGGCAAAACAATTTCCGCCAGTTGAACCAAAGAATTACCGTCAGAATAAGGCTTTACCCTCTTTCCACTGAGGAGGCCCTGGACTATATTAACTACAGGCTTATCAAGGCGGGGAAGGGTTTTTTAAGAATGGATGAGAAGCTGAGGAAGCCAATTCACAGGCATTCAGCGGGAGTCCCAAGGTTAATAAATATCCTTTCGTCGCGGGCAATTATGATTGCCTATCTTGAGGGCAGCAATGTGGTAAGCAAGAAGCACGTTATGTATGCCGTGAGGCATCTCAGGGAAACCCAGGAAATGCCTCAGAGCAGGTTGTCTCCTTACAATTCATTGATTTATATGATCCCGGCGGCGCTGCTTCTTTTAGTCGGGTATTATGCAATAGGTAGATGGAAAGGATAGTTTTTACTGTACCCTTTCTAATCTCTGAAGACCCAGTTCACCGTTTTTATCCCCCAGCTTCCTGAGTCTTGAGAAATAATCTCTTGCCTGATCGTATCTCTTCTCCCTTTCATAAAGAAGGGCAATGTTTAGCAGGGCCGCCTGGCTGGTTCCGTCAATGGAGATGGCCTTCAGAAGAGAGGTTTCTGCCTCTGTGTTTTTCC
>CAYHRC010000521.1:0-1736 GCA_964358565.1 uncultured Sphingobacterium sp.
TCTGCGATTACCCCGTCGAGCGCTTCCTCCGCGACGCCCGCATCACCGAACTCTACGAAGGCACCAGCGAAATCCACCGCATGGTCATCGCACGGGGATTAGCGGGATAAATTGTGGGCGATCCAGACGCAAAAAAGTCGATACGTGCTCACTGCGAGCAATGCAATGGAGACCGCAACCATGTTGTGCTCAATCAGCACGAAGAATGGGTCGTTGAAGACGAGCACGACCCGTATAGGGGATGGTGGGAGCGGACCCGATTTCAGGTTTGCAAGTGCCAAGGATGCAATGCTGTCCGATTTCGTAAAGAGTATTGCGATCCGACTTGTGATGGCGGTATGAGCGATCCTCCGCAGGTTACGGTATATCCGGAACGCAGGCAGCAACGACATCTGATCAATGACGTTATTACGAATCTTCCTATTATAGGTGCCATTTACGCAGAAACCGTTGCGGCATTCAACGCTGATTGCTTGATTCTTGCCGGCGGTGGACTTCGAGCGACAGTCGAGGCAATCTGCAAGGAAAAAAGTATCGTGGGGAAGAATCTACAGGAAAGAATCGATGGCCTTGTCACCCAACAACTCTTGGCGAAGCCACAGGCCGATCTCTTGCATGAAGAAAGATATATTGGAAACGCGGCCCTTCATGAAATCGAACGCCCCAATGCTTCCGACATCGCAATTGGAATTGAGATAGTAGAGGGGCTTCTGAACACTATTTACATTCTACCGAGAAGAGCAGAAGAACTTCGAAGCGCTGGGGACCATAAGGCGCACGTGGCATCGCGGGCGTCGTCCAACCGGAACACTTAGAGTCATGGTTGCAATCATTGATTCAAGATTAAACGAGCTTGAAAACCTTTGCCGCCAACATCGCGTGCGACGGCTGGAAGTTTTTGGATCTGCGGCGGACGGGACGTTTGATCCTGACCGAAGCGACATCGACTTCTTGGTCGACTTTCTTCCGTTCAAGCCCGGCACGGCATTCGACACGTACTTTGGATTGCTCGAGGACCTCGAATCCCTTTTCGGCCGCAAGGTCGACTTGGTTGATCATGAATCCATTCACAATCCGTTCGTGCTTCGGCGAGTAAACGAAAGTCGGAAACTGGTTTATGACGCGGGACCCTGAATCTTTTTTGTTCGACATTCATGATTCTGCACGATTCCTATTGGAATTTACTCAGAACGAGAATTTCGGGCGCTATCAGAAAGACAGAGCCTTCCGACGCGCTATCGAGCGTGAATTTCAGATCATTGGTGAAGCCATGTTCCAGCTCACCAAGATCGACTCCGAATTAACCGCAAAGATCAGCGAGTCCGAACGCATCATTGGATTTCGTCACGTTCTGGTGCATGGATACTTTGATCTTAAGGCGGACGTAGTTTGGAGCATTCTGAAGAATAAGCTCCCCTCACTGATTAAAGAGGTTGCGGCACTCCTGACAGAGGCCGGCTTTCCACCAAAAGACGAGGAAAATGGATAATGAGCCATACAGTGGCCGTGATTGGTGCGGGGACGATGGGCCGTGGGATCGCGCAGGTTTTTGCGCAGGCTGGGTACGAGGTGGCGCTGTTTGATGCGTTTCCGGCGGCGCTGGAGAAAAGGTAGGGTGGGCCGTGCCCACCATTTGGTTCCGATGTCGCAATACCTTCGATTTTTCCAGCCTGGGGGCACGTTTTTCTTTACCGTCGTGACGCACGGACGCTGGCCGCTCTTTCGTCATTCGAATG
>CAYHRC010000522.1:0-1727 GCA_964358565.1 uncultured Sphingobacterium sp.
TGACAGGTTTTAACCTCGTTCCTTATCCACATTCCCATACGATGAGGGATCTCAAGCCTGAGGTACAGGTTCACATTCTGACACTGCTAATCTCTCCTCCACCTGAGCTTTTAAGCCGGTTTACCACCCCGGGAGGCCCCTGTAAGAATTATTTACCTGTTTTGTCTGAATATGTAATCCTGAAGATAGCACCCTTCAAATCATCCGATACGTATAAAGAACCGTCAGGTCCTTGAGCTAACCCCATAGGACGATATTGAAGAGGACCGGCAGGTTTCTCCAGATCCACACCTGAAAAATTATCTGCAAAGATTTCCCAGTCTCCGGAAGGCATACCCTTTACGAATGGTACGAAAGCCACCAGATATCCTTTTTTCAGTTCAGCGGATTTACTATGAAAAACGACGAAAGCTCCGTTCTTATATCTTTTCGGAAACATATTGCCTGTATAAAACAATAAATCATTTGGCGCAAGATGTGCCGGAAAAGCAACAACCGGATCGATGAATTTCTTGTCACCAGCTATTTTTCCATCTCCGCCATATTCAGGAGCCAGTATTTTCTTCTTCTGAATATGGTCATAATAGACAAATGGCCATCCTGCATCTGATCCCTGACGCAATTCATACATTGTTTCGGCGGGTAATTCAGCGCTTTGTCTGGCGGTATAATACTGAGGAAACTTATCATCAATAGTACGGCCATGATGAGTTGCAAACAGGGATTTTGTACTGCTGTTCCAGTCAATTCCAACAGCATTTTTCAGCCCTCTCGCAAAATGAATCGCATCGCCATAGCTTTGATTAAGTTTATCTGCTTTAAACTTCCATATTCCTCCTACCGAATCTAAAAGAGGGCAACCGGGAATTCCTTTTTCGGAATTAGTCTCCCTGCACGCATCAGAATAAGAACCAATGGTTACATATAGATTATTTTGATCGTCTAAAGCGATTGATTTGGAATTATCCCGTTTTTTATCCACCAATCCCTGAACAATTATTTCTGGTTTATCAGGAGCAATCACCACCCCTTTATCGTTCAGTTTATACCTGAATACACCAGTATTAGAAGTTGAATAGAGATATTGATTTTTGATTTTGATACCTGTGCCGGCATAATCTCCAAAAGTCGTTTTCTTATCAATTATGCCATCATGGTTTATATCGCTCAGGAAGTAAATTCCTTTTCCGTCTTTCAGGGCATTTAATTTCACATAAATATCACCCTGATTGTTTACCTCCAAATGCCTTACACGCCCGAGAGAGTCGGCAATAATAGTAGCAGAAAAACCGGATGGAAGCTTTAGATCAGCTTTATAAGGAAATTTATCATTTCTGGAAACTGATAAGGTGGTAAAGCCGGCTAGTGCAAATAAAAAAAAGGCACCACAAAGAACTATTTTATACATGAATGTTATTTAGGATATTATTATTTAGTTAATTTATTGTTCTGATCTTATTGCTTTTAAATCTTTACACATAAAACAGAAAACAAAGCTATAAAAAAATGTCATTTTCTGTTTATGAACTCGTTTAAACTTGCTTTCTGATACAGAAAGTAAATTATACTGATTTTCCTGGCTGCGGTACAAGGTTCATTTGGCTTTTGATGTCTATGGAGTTTGATGATGTTAGCTTTAGACAACTTACCCCTCCCTGTCATCCCGATAGCGCAGCTGAGGGAACTCAGCAAAAATTAGTTCTTTGATTTGATAAGTTCCCTCATTC
>CAYHRC010000523.1:0-1724 GCA_964358565.1 uncultured Sphingobacterium sp.
GGACTCGGCGATGAAGTGGATCTCAGGAAAGGTCTCGAGCCCGCTGATCAACTTTAATTTGAACTCTAGTCTTACTTCTTCAAACTGAGGATGTCTGACGTCCAGCTTTACATGGCAGGAAATCTTCTTCTTTAAAAAAACTTCAATTTGTTCAAGTATATTCTGGTTAGTATATGGGCGCAGTGGATTTGCATCGTTGCGGTTTATTAAATCAGGAATAGTAATTATTGTAACATGCCCGGGCGCAAGTTCATTATAATCATTGCCGGTAAATTTTGTATGATTCAGACACTTAACTTTATGTATTGAAGGAAAAGCTTCAAGTATCAAATGTTCATAATCCCAAATTGTTATGGCTCTCGATTTATGCCGTAAACGTTCACTTACCCTAACATAAAACTGCTCAGGAGCTTCAGCAGAACGGCCACCAAACGAAGGGTATGGCTGCTTAATTTTTTTGATCGCCGAAGAAGCTTCTTTCAGTTTTGAAATACTGCCCGCCGGCAATGCTGTCTGTTGAAAATCAGCAGCATTGTTGTTATTTTGTTTAAAGGTAACCACTGCTGCCTGTGCATCCACAGAAAGCACCTTACAAACTGCTTCTGCTTGTTCTTCTACAGCTGCCCGCAGCCAGATATAGCCGGGTTCTAATATGGTATTGTCTGTGCTTGCATCGCCCGGAATAACAAAAGATATAATACCCGATTGTACCAGTTGACTGGTATTATCTGTTACCGATTGATCATTGAATTTTTTCCAGGCGTTATTGCTTAAATAATTCCATGTTATGTGTTTGTCAGGCTTGTCAAGTAAAGGATTACTTGTTCCTTCTAATACCTGAAACAGTATAGCCACCCCTTGTCCTGCCTGTAAGTTTTCTATGCCGATGTATAGTTCTCCGGCATTCTCATTACTGCCAGTAAAAGTTGGCAATAAGGGGATATCATTATCGCCATTTAAATTTGCATGCTGTTCTGCTTCCCCAAAAGGATAAAGATGGAAAAATTGCACTTCACGATCATCAAAATCAGCAGGATCGCTGATATCAGTAGTTACAGCAGCTTTATAATGAAGTGATATTCTTTCAATGGTGGGTGTGTATGGTTCAGTGGGTTCTGTAGGTGTAGCAGCGGGTGCTGGTTTTGCCAGATTGATGAGATATTTTGTTAATTCTTTCTGGTATTCAATATGACCAAAACCTTCTTTCAATGTAAGTTTAAGAAAGCCGTTAACTGATGAAATATTATATTGGGTATATATTTCCTTGAAATTTGAAATCACATTATCTGATAATTGATAAAAGGAAGATGGAAAGCTAATGTTCGGACTTGGTGATGACACATTCGAGTCACTAAGTATGCTTAGTTCTATATCAGGATCTTTCCATATTCCCTTTTCAAGGGAATATACACTTACTTTAGGGCTGTAATCAGTTGTCCCGGATACTGCTGCTGTGTCATAATCAATAGCTCCAGTACTCGAAGGCAAATCTTTCCACCCCACATTAAAAAAGAGGTTTGCCTTCTTTTTAAACAGCTCTTTGTTCCCAATTATCAGGGAAGCTCCTGCCTTAGGCGCCGGACCAAAAGGAAGAAAAGGTTTTGAAGGATCCAGCTCACCATAATCATTTGATAAAAGCAGGTTTTTTAATCCGCCATTTATAATTTCATCATCATCTTTAAGTCCGACCTTTACTTCAACTTCTATCTTACTTAAATTGATAT
>CAYHRC010000524.1:0-1716 GCA_964358565.1 uncultured Sphingobacterium sp.
CATCATTGGATGAAATTCCTCAGTTATTGAATGTAATTAAGGGAGATATGAGTTTGATTGGCCCAAGGCCATTATTGCCTGAATATCTCCCTTTATATAATAAGAGGCAGAAGCGCCGCCACAAAGCAAAACCTGGAATGACAGGTTGGGCACAAGTCAATGGCCGTAATACTATCACATGGGAACAGAAATTCGAATACGACGTTTGGTACATAGACCATATTTCTTTAGGTTTAGACATTGAAATCTTTTTGTTGACCATAATTAGAGTAATTAAAGGCGAGAATATTAACCAGGATGGGCAATCTACTGCACAGAAATTTGAGGGGAGCGATTAATGGTTACTTTTTCAGCGCAAGGCGGTTCAGTAATCATAAAAATGGCATGCTTCATTATGGAGTTGTTGGTTGGCATTCAAAGAAATTAATAAAGTATAAAAATAAAGATGCAGGATAAAATATGGCTTTCATCTCCCCATATGGGAGGAAATGAACAAAAATATGTACAAGAGGCCTTTGATACAAATTGGGTAGCGCCATTGCGGCCCAATCTCACAGGTTTTGAAGTTGATTTAAAGTTATACTTAGATGAAGATTCCAATGTTGCAGTATTAAGTTCAGGTACAGCTGCAATTCACCTGGCATTAATTCTTTTAGGAGTTTCTTCAGGGGATGAGGTTATCTGTCAGAGTATGACTTTCTCTGCCTCAGCTAATCCAATAGCTTATTTAGGTGCTACTCCGGTCTTTATTGATTCGGAGCCTGATACATGGAATATGTCCCCTAAATATCTTGAACAAGCTATTCTTGACAGGATTGCACATGGTAAGAAGCCCAAAGCGATCATTCCGGTTCATTTGTACGGTATGCCAGCTAAGATGGCTGAGATTATGGCTATCGCCCAAAAGTATGAAATTCCTGTACTGGAAGATGCTGCAGAAGCATTGGGTTCAAGTATAAAAGGACAGTTTTGCGGGACTTTTGGTGAAATGGCTTGTTTATCATTTAATGGTAATAAGATCATTACTACATCAGGAGGAGGGGCTTTAGTTACAAAACAAAAATCATATGCTGAAAGAGCAATCTTTTTAGCTACCCAGGCCCGGGATGAAGCACCTCATTATGAACATACTCATATTGGGTATAATTATCGCATGAGTAATATTTGTGCAGGTATTGGTAGGGGGCAGATGCTTGTATTGGATAAACATGTTCAAAAAGAGATTTCTTTTTTGGAAGAGCCAATGGACTGCTTCTCTAATCGCTGGCTTTCATGTATTCTAGTTAATCCATTAAATGGTATTTCGAGAGAAACCATTCGGCTTGCTTTACAAGCTGAAAATATTGAATCAAGACCTTTATGGAAGCCTATGCATTTACAGCCTGTTTTCAGGGATGCTCCATTTTATGGCGACAATATAAGTGAAGGATTGTTTGATAAGGGACTTTGCCTGCCCTCAGGATCCAATCTTAGCTTAGAAGAATTGGAGAGGGTTGTTAATGTTATTTTAAAAGTTTTTAATAAACAGCGGAACTGTATTAAAAAGACTATTCAATTATATTGAGCTTTTTTGTCCGATCACTTTTGCAAACCTTGCACATTCTTCTATTCCCATCCTATGCGATATGTTTTAGCAGAAACTTTAAATCCTCTCTTTTGGAGAGGGTCGCTCTGAAGATGCATTAAACTTTCCGTTCATAGGGTGAGGCCTTAAAG
>CAYHRC010000525.1:0-1714 GCA_964358565.1 uncultured Sphingobacterium sp.
TGAATCTCAGGCCAAGGAAGGACTATTGGGATTGTTGAATATGTTTGCCGGGGGATCTTTCTCCCGTGCCTCCATCTTTGCATTGGGTGTAATGCCTTATATTTCTGCATCAATTGTCCTTCAGTTATTGGGTATTGCTGTACCTTATTTCCAGAAACTACAGAAAGAAGGTGAAAGCGGACGTAAAAAGATCAACCAGATTACACGTTATCTGACAATTATAATAACTGCATTACAGGCGATCGGGTATGTGAAATCCCAGATCTCTCCTGATGCCCGTTTGTTGTCCGAGCCAATATTTACGATATCTTCCATGTTTGTATTAACAGCCGGTACCATGTTCGTTATGTGGCTGGGTGAAAAAATAACAGATAAAGGTATTGGTAATGGTATTTCACTGATCATCATGGTTGGTATCATCGCACAGCTGCCTTTTGGTCTAATATCAGAGTTTACATCCAGAATGGGTGCGCAGGGAGGATTGATATCCTTCATTGTTGAACTTGCAGCTCTGTTCCTTGTAGTGATGTTTACCATACTTATTGTTCAGGGAGTAAGAAAAATCCCGGTACAGTATGCAAAGAAAATCGTGGGAGCAAAGCAATATGGGGGTGTACGTCAGTATATTCCTTTAAAGGTTAATGCTGCCGGTGTAATGCCTATCATTTTTGCTCAGGCGATCATGTTTATTCCAACTACCATTGCATCGTTTTTCCCATCTATGCAATCATCATTTTTAGCTTCTTTCAGCGATTATACTTCGTTAACGTATAACCTGACTTTTGCTTTTATGATCGTTGCATTTACCTTTTTCTATACAGCTATAACCGTTAACCCGGTTCAGATGTCTGATGATATGAAAAAGAATGGTGGTTTTGTCCCGGGGATAAAGCCCGGTAAATCAACCGGTGACTATATCGATGCTGTCATTTCTAAAATTACTTTACCTGGTTCTGTTTTTCTTGCCATTGTTGCAATTTTACCGTCAATAGCCATTATCATGGGTGTTAACAGTCAGTTCGCACATTTTTACGGCGGAACTTCCTTATTGATCCTCGTGGGTGTTGTTTTAGATACCCTGCAGCAGGTCGAAAGTCATTTATTGATGCGTCATTACGATGGATTGATGAAGACAGGTAGGATAAAAGGTCGTACTCCTGTTTCGGCAGGAGGCTCGGTAATTTAAGGTTCATGTCTAAAATTTATTTTAAGTCTCTTGAAGATATAGAGAGGATAAGAGAAAGTTCTCTTTTAGTATCCAAAGCACTGGCTGAGGTAGCGAAAGAGATCAGAGAAGGCCTTAAGACAATTGAACTTGATAAGTTAGCCGAAACTTTCATCAGGGATAATGGTGGAATACCTGCTTTTTTGAATTATAATGGTTTTCCATACTCACTTTGTATTTCTTTAAATGACCAGGTGGTCCATGGTTTCCCCGGAAACTATGAGATAAAAGATGGCGACATCGTCTCAGTGGATTGCGGCGTTATTCTGAATAAGTTTTACGGTGATTCTGCTTATACTTTCGCAATTGGTGATGTAGAAGAGGAGACACTCCGCCTTTTAAAGGTAACACGGGAATGCTTAGATCTTGGCATTCAGAAGGCGGTTGTGGGGATGAGAGTAGGCGATGTGGGATATGCAGTCCAGGAGCATGCTGAAAAGAATGGTTTCGGAGTAGTGAAAGAGCTTGTGGGTCATGGAGTGGGAGTAA
>CAYHRC010000526.1:0-1701 GCA_964358565.1 uncultured Sphingobacterium sp.
TATCATATCCGGCATAGCAACTGTTGGAGTTAGTGAATTAATTAACTGCATGCATGCTATAGCTTAATGTTTTTAAGATAGGCGTTCATAAAAGCCCTTGTGATCAACAAAGGATCGTTAGATATGGAAACCATTTTTGACCGAGAGCAGTTAATTTAGAGTTATTCATATCATTCAATACTGTTGAAAAGTGTTGAAAAGGGGACAGATTTATTTACTGTATTTACTGTTGTTCATTAGATGAGATTGAGGTAGGGTATGGAACATGCCAAGAAATGCGAGGGTAGTAATCTCTAACTATCCGCATCATATCAAGCAAGGGCATAACCGTCAGGTGGCTTTCGCATCAGACGAAGGCTATCTGTATTATCTCGACAATTTACAGGAATGAAAAACTGGGAACACTTCCCAGATCAATTTAAAGGAACTCCTGAATGAGCTTAAAAACTCAAAATAGTTAAATGGTTGGATGGTTATATGGATAAAAAAAAATCAAAGACAATTGCCGTTATAGTAGCCCACCCTGATGATGAAACATTATGGGCCGGCGGAACAATACTGAGCCATCCGTCATGGAAGTGGTTTATTGTTTGTCTCTGCCGGGGAAGCGATACGGAACGTGCCCCCAGGTTTTATAAAGCATTAAAAGTTCTTAAATCGGAAGGGATCATGGGCGATCTTGACGATGGACCTGAACAGAAGCCGTTGGATGAAAAAGAGGTTGAGCGTGCTATACTGGACTTATTACCCCCGAAGCATTTCGACCTGATAATTTCCCATAATCCAACCGGAGAATACACAAGACACGTCAGACATGAGGAAGCAAGTAAAGCAGTTATTAAACTCTGGCATGCCGGTAAAATATCTACCAATGAGCTTTGGACCTTTGCTTACGAGGACGGTAATAAGGAATATTATCCCAGGCCTGTCGAAAACGCCCCTATTTACCGAACACTTACGAAACGGATCTGGCTTAGGAAATACAGTTTAATTACCGAAACATACGGATTTGAAAAAAGCAGCTTTGAAGCAAAAACAACACCGCTGGCAGAATCATTCTGGCAATTTACAAATTCGTATGATGCTCAAAAATGGCTTAATAATGGAGGAATTATATCATGAAAGTATTAGTATTATATAATTACCCTCCTCCACCTGGAGGGCTTGCAACCCAGGGAGATCTTCTATACAGGGGACTTCTTGAAATGGGAATTGATGCCCATGCGGTTAATTTTGAATCGCCTCAGGAGAAGGAATGGTACTATCGCTGGTTTAAGCCCGATGTTGTTGTTGGTGTCGGTTATTGGGGGCATACACCGCATCTGGTACTCCATCCGCAACGATATGGAGTTCTGCCTGTCCCCTGGTTAGTTGCCGATGGTTATATTGCCAATTACCATGAGGTGCTGAATGCACTTCCACTTATCTTAGTAACATCTAATTGGGTAAAGGAGATGTATGTTCGCGACGGGATCAATGGCGATAAAATTGAAGTGTTACCTGTAGGTTGCGATACGGATGCTTTTATCCCTTACAGTAAGGACGATCCGAAAATTTTGGCCGCGCGCGAAGCGCTGGGTGTCTCACCCGATCAGTTAATGATTCTCACCGTTGGCGGCGACGCCGCATCAAAAGGTGCACAGGCAGTAATGCAGGCGCTTGCTATCATTGATACTAAAGCGCCCGATTGGAAATATGTCT
>CAYHRC010000527.1:0-1683 GCA_964358565.1 uncultured Sphingobacterium sp.
AAAGCACCCCGTTATGGGCGAGTGAGATCTCCCCCGGTTGCGGATTGGTACCTCCTCCAACCAGGGCCACATCGCTGATGGTATGGTGCGGAGAGCGGAATGGCCTGATGGTCATCAGGGAATCGGATGCGGAGAGTTTCCCTGCCACCGAATGGATCTTGGTTGTATCCAGAGCTTCATGCAGATTTAAAGGCGGCAGGATGGTTGGCAGACGTTTTGCCAGCATGGTCTTACCGGCACCCGGCGGACCGATCAGGATCACATTATGTCCTCCGGCAGCGGCGATCTCCAGCGCCCGTTTAATATTTTCCTGGCCACGTACATCCGAGAAATCGCTTTCGTAATGACTGATATTATAGATAAACTCCTGCCTGGTATCCACAATAGTTCTTTCCAGCAGGAGGCTGTTATCAAAGAAGCCGATCACTTCCGAAATATTTCTGACACCATAAACCTCAAAATCATCAACAATAGCGGCTTCGCGTGCGTTTTCTTTGGGTAAAAGTATTCCTTTAAATCCATCTCTTTTGCCCTGTATAGCGATGGGCAGGGCACCTTTGATGGGCTGCAGTCCGCCATCAAGGGATAACTCACCAAGAATGAGGTAATGATCTAATTTATTACTGAACAACTGGCCCGATTCGGCCAGAATGCCGATGGCGATGGGCAGATCATAGGCGGAACCTTCTTTGCGGATATCGGCAGGAGCGAGATTAACCACTGTTTTTTGCCTGGGCATATGATAGCCTGAATTGTCCAGGGCACTTTCTACACGATGCATACTTTCCTTTACCGCATTATCAGGCAGGCCAACTACGAAATAATAAAGGCCGCTGCTGATATTTACTTCAACAGTTATGGTAATAGCTTCTATACCAAAAACGGCACTCCCAAAGGTTTTTGCAGGCATGGTGCAAGGGTAGAAACCTAAGTTACAAAATGATATTCCCTGTCTGAGTAAAAGGAGTAAAGGAATGAGTGAACGGTAATATACCGGTATGGTGAACACCAACCGGAGGGAAAACCGGTATAGTGATAACACCAACCGGGGGGAATGAAATTTTAAAAATTTAGAATTTTGCAGCCATTTGTGTGAAAATTTTCATCATATGGGAATGTTCCGGTTCTGATAGTAGCATCATTCCTTTATTTATTAATAAATCGTAATACAGTAGCTGTCTTACAGGGATAACTTTCCCTTCCAGATTGCTGTAATTACCTTCAACCAAAAAGTGAATCTTTGTTGAAGTTTTATCCTTTATTTCAACGTGAACACCTGATGTAGCTTTTGCTCCCGAATTCAAATCTCCTCCGCTTAAGTAAAAAGGAACACGTTTATTATACACATAACCATTACTTCCTTCTGAGATAGTGGATAATTTGAGATTAATATTATATGCATTGTTATTAGAACATATCAATTCGATTTGAAATAAATGATCAGGATAACTAACTTTTTCAAGAGTGATTTTATTAATAGAAAGCGATGGTAAAGCACTTGAATTAATATTCACAATCCTTTTGGCAGAATCCCTTACGATCTTAATTATACTATTCGTTTTCCGATCTAAAGTCAGGTTATAATTTGCTAGTGATTCAATTACTGCAAATTGGTTCGATTTGATTATTGAATCTGATTGTTGTCGTACCTTATCAAGCTGTTTATCTTTTGCAGTTTCAATG
>CAYHRC010000528.1:0-1677 GCA_964358565.1 uncultured Sphingobacterium sp.
TAGGAGGAGTTTGTGCCGGTATAGCCAATTACCTGAATCTTGATCCCACTGTTGTACGGATTTTATTTGCTATTGTAACATTTGGCGGGTTTGGATTAGGGATTCTTGCCTATATATTATTGTGGATCATTTTGCCGCCCAAAGACCTCGAAGGATTTTCGGGAAAAAGATTATACCGGAACCCGGATGATAAAATTATCGGTGGTGTTGCCGGCGGGCTCGCTGCTTATTTTAACAAGAAAGCTTCTACCATCCGGATCATTTTTGCCGCACCGATCGTACTCAGCATATTTATCAGCATATTAAGAAATATCAGCCATCATTATGGCTATGGCTATGCGCTTAACATTGGCTTTGGTTCACTCAGCGGCACTTTTATCCTGGCATATATTATACTCTGGATCGTATTGCCCGATGCAAACAGTGAGTACCAGAAAATGGAAATGAGAGGAGAAACTGTGGACGTTAACCGGATCCGCCAGAATGTGAAAGAAGGAATGGAAAATATGAAAGGCCGGATGAAAGAGTGGGGACAGGAAGTAAAAGACTCAGCACAAAACCTCGGCAGCAAAGCAAAAGAATTTGCAGGAACAAGAGGAAAAGCATTTGCCACAGATGCCAATGAAGCAGCAAGGAGGACCAGCCGTGGGATCGGCCATGTCATCGGCGTTATTTTCAAAGCATTCTTTTTGTTTATTGTCGGGTCAATAGCTTTTGGTTTGTTTGTTGCTTTCATAGCGCTCATATTTGGCGGAGTGGCCTGGTGGCCTGTTAATAATTTTTTATGGACAAGCAAGTGGCAGCAACTCTATGCCTGGGGCACAGTCATTTTCTTTTTTGGCGTGCCGTTGATTGCGTTTATTGTTTGGGTAGTCCGCAGACTATTAAGGACCCGTTCGCGCAGCAATTATCTTGGATGGACATTTGGGGGCCTTTGGACATTGGGTTGGGTATCTGCGATCCTGTTTGCGGCCAGCCTCTCCAGGGATTTCAGTGATTATGTACATGCCGATACTCCCGTCAAGGTTAGTCAGCCGGCTCATGGGAAAATGATCGTTGCTGTTTCTCAGCCGGTACTGGAATATAGCGGTCACTTCTGGTGGATGGATAATGAAAGTGATGGATGGGATCTTACTTCAGACACACTCAGGTTATCAACGGTTAGATTTGATGTTCAGGCCAGCCCCGACTCTTCCTACCATGTTGTACTGAAAAAATACAGCTATGGAAAAACGGAAGAAGATGCATTGTCAAGGGCAGAGAATATTCAATACAATATTTCATCAAAGGACAGCGTACTGGACCTGGGTAGCGGGTATTCGATCAGCAAGGATAAAAAATTCCGGCTTCAGCAGGTAGAAGTAGCCATTCAGATACCTGTGGGGAAGAAAATAAAATTTGATGAATCAGTAATAGAAAAACTGAACCCGGTGAATTTCAGGATCAGGAAGAGGTATCGTAACAGAAGAATTGTCAGCGTTGAAATAAATGATGATCGTTATTTCAGGTTTAAAACCGGCGTTGATTATACGATGGGAGCAGATGGATTCCTTAAAGACCCGATTGGCGTATCTGTTGTTCAGCCTGACAATGACTACCGTTATCCTGTTACAGACAGTATGTTGAAGAACGATCAGCAAAACGATATTCAAAAACAAATTGATGACGAGAAGCGTA
>CAYHRC010000529.1:0-1673 GCA_964358565.1 uncultured Sphingobacterium sp.
CGTCTTACTCCTGCTTTTTCTCTTATCCGTTGAAAGATGTTATTCAATGTGGAGACATTAAATGAACTCTCCCTTTTTCCCATAAACAGGTGCTTTTCGGGAGACTGCGATAGCTTTTGCTCGACCCTCCATTGTAAGAATGTTTCTATTACCTCTTTGACCTGGTGATTGAAGGGAACCAGGCGAGATTTATAGAACTTTGACTGCTGTATTGTAATAACTGAATTCGTCATATTGATATCGCTTATTATTAGAGATAAGGTTTCATGTATTCGAAGGCCAAGAACATAGGTAAGAATAAGTACAGTGCGTACCATATAAGGATCCGTTTGGCTTTTATTTATCTGGAAAGTTAAAGCGGTATCAAAAAGAAGCTTTAACTCCGCATTGGAATAAATGTAGGGCACAAATGATGGCGGTCGTTTTGGCAGAGTATCCGGTAAAGGAATTTCTGTTACATAGTTACGGCTTAGTGCATACCGGTAAAAGCCTAATAGTGCTGAGTGCTTAACAAACCAACCTGATGTTATTATTGCCGACTTACCGTATAAATAATTATTTATCATTTCCCTGGAAATGGTTTTGACCTGTAATGAAGCTCCCGTTGTCTTGCAAAAAGCCTTCAAGCAAATTTCATTGGTCTTAAACTTTTCGCCCAATGCTTTTCTATAACCGATGTATTTATCGATCAGCTGCTGAAGTTTCATAATAACTCCCCCCATTCAACATCAGCAACTTTACGTAAGCTTAGAAGATCCACTTTAGCATAAATGCGTGTGGTTTCCAGTCCCTGATGACCGAGGTGATCACTGATTTCTTTTAGTGAAAAGCCTTTGTTCATTAGATAGGTTGCACATCCATGTCGTAAAGCATGAGGCCCATGATGCTTAATGTTAAGATTCAGCGGTTTGAGTTTTCTGTTGACAATCTGATAGACTGCTGATGTTCCCAGAGATCGGTATGGTGACCTACTTCCTATGAAAATTTCCCTCACCGGGCAATCATTTAGTCGAACTTCCTTCAAGTAACGTAATATTGCCTCCCCAACAGTTTGAGATAGCGGAAAGATTTGTGGCTTTGATCTTTTTGCCCTTCTTAGGTAAAGACGTTCATTCTTCCAGTCAATATCCTCCAGACGCAGGCTGGTCACTTCACTGCACCTCATGCCATATATGGAGAGTAGCAGCAAGACGGCATAATCACGAATATCGGTTGGGTAGTCGGTGTGACTGCTAGTCAATACCTTTTTGATGTCATCCCAATGGGTGAGGAGGGTAATGATTCGTAAGTGTAAACCCGAGGAGCTTTAACCGAATCAGCCAGGCCTCTCTGACACCAGTTCTGGTTTTCAGAGTACCTTAAGAAGATCCTGATTACCGAAGCATAAGTTTGGACACTTTTCCGGGAGTAACCATTGGTAAGGTGTTTTTTTGTCAACACCTCGTCTATTGTACGCGGTGAAATCGTCTCAAGTGATTTTCTTTTTTTACTAATGTATATAAGGAAATCTTTTATTAGAAAATACCTGGACGAGATGGTGTTTTCTGAAAGACCTTGTTCCTGGAGCATATACTCCTTGTATTTATCAAGCTGTTCCTGAAATGGGACAAGTGGTTTTCTTTGCTCTTTCAAACAATCAAGATTTTCATTATCTAAAGATAGGTATGCATTAC
>CAYHRC010000530.1:0-1663 GCA_964358565.1 uncultured Sphingobacterium sp.
GTATCCCTCGCAGTTCTGATCTTAAACTTATTGCCATCTAGCCTGCCAAAGCAAAAAATAATATGCGTCATTTTTTTCACATCAAAGCTGTCCAGGGGAGCCGGCGGGCCCGAATAATATGATAAAACCCTGATCTTGTTTTCCGTTTGGGAAAAAGCTGGCAATGCTAAAACGCAAAGCAGCAAAACTGCCGATATTTTGTTCAGACTGTTCAGTTTCATGGTAATTGGTTTAATATTAATTCTATCCTTTGTTTCGAATGTGCAATTGAATTTATAGCCAAAGTTGGACCTGTTCAATACTAAATTCCCCTCAGTACGATCTCAGCTGAATTAGGTTTAGCCCGGTATTGTACATAGCTGCCCTTTGTATCGTGCTGCGGACGGATACGCGTATTCACATTGCCTTGTTTTATCTCTACCTCTTTCCATGCGGAAGGGATATAGGTCTTTAATGTTAAGGGAAGGTCATACATCGTCTTATCCAATGAATGGCTAAGGTTTATGACCATGTTGTTTTTATTATCCCTGGTTTTTACAGAAGCATTCATTCTTTCGCGCATATACTTCGTTGCATCACCAAAAGTGGCGATCCAGAGATCCTTATCTTTCGATTTCATATGCTGAAAATATTGATCTATGGAGTCGCTTCTGAGCGCTTCCCAGCCTATGCCATCCACACCATGAATAACCAGGACCAGCCAGATATTATCATTTGCTGCGGTGGTATCGATCCATGATTTCATTTGTGCTAAAGGGGTCTTTGTGGTTGCTCCGCGCTGCCACTGAACATACTCTTTATTGATGGGGCCGGGCTCTTTGCGGCTTGAGCGGTTCAGTTCTGCCAGGAAAGGCTCAGGCATCCTGTTCCGAAGTGCCGGATAGATCTTATGTGCATATTCCATCACACGCTCGTTCTCGGTCCCGTAAGGGCCCTCAGCTGAAAAAATATACTTTGGACCAAGCTGCTTAAGAATATCCTCTTTGCTCTTTTCGAGTTCATAGAGCATATTTACTTCATCAAGAGCAGCCAGGCGTGCATGGGTAACCGTATGGCTGGCAAATTCATGGCCCTGAGCTGCATATGAACGGATATCGTCCCAGCTGATACCTTTAGCATCATTCACTTCATTATTGCCCTGCTGACCTTCCTTAAACTCATTTTTCAGAACCTTTTTATACAGATCATCCATAATGCGATAAGCTTCTTCCGGCTTGCCCGCATCGATCTGCGCACCCGCGTTGCTGTGATATTCCAGTGTTCCAATGTATCCAAGAAAGCCTGCAGCCGAGGCCCTTTCATAGAAATTGTCCTTATTTGTCGGGATCCTCGAAGCTTCCTCTATAATGGTTTTTACAGGACGGCCAATAAATCTGCCCTGGTATTGGCTGCCCGGGATCTGTCCGGTGATAATAAAAAATGTGGCCGGAATGTTCAGCCGGTTCATAATGGGCAGAGCTTTTCTAAACTGGTTAACCGAGCCGTCATCATAAGTGATGGAAACAGCGCCTTTTTTTCCATCCTGCCATTTGCTGATCTCAGTCTGCGCCTTAGCCGGTAAATTGGCAAGCAAAATAATTAAAATGAGCAGGGACAGCCTGTTTATCGTAAAGAGATGTTTCATTTAAAATTTATTTAATATATTAATTTAAGTGCTTATTCA
>CAYHRC010000531.1:0-1654 GCA_964358565.1 uncultured Sphingobacterium sp.
TAAATGAGAACTCCCCTAATTATATGGCTGATGCTGTATGCGGATCGGCGGTGTTTCTGGCCGAAAAGACCCATGCTGTGGGCATCATATCGATGACATCTTCGGGATATACTGCATTTGAAATCTCGAGCTACCGGCCTAAGGCAGCTACATTTATTTTTACGAGTAACCGTAAGCTTTTGAATACCCTGAGTTTATTATGGGGTGTGAAAGGGTTTTTCTACGATAAATTTGAGAGCACGGATAAGACCATCCGCGAGGTTAACCAGATCCTGAAAGTTCAGAAACTGGTAGAACCGGGAAATGTAGTCATTAATACGGCTGCTATCCCGATTGAAAAAAAGGGAAAGACAAACATGATCAAGGTAACAGTGGTCGATTAAAAAGCCGGCATGCGCAGAGAGTGCCTGATGAAGGTCTTCCTGATCAGAAATTTGGTAATTTAAGCCGGCAAAAACCGGTTTTTTTTGTATCTTTAATTGTGTAATAAAAATTCAGCTATTTGCATCTTTTTTCTAGTTTTCCACATAAGTAAGTTTCTTTAAACCAATACGTTAATGCTCATTTTGGTGCCGGGGTCCGGATACACTAACAGCTGTGGAAAACTCTGATTCTGTTAAAATCGCTTCAACTGATAGATTTGATTAAAAACCCCCAAACATTTTTTGGAGGGTAACACCCTCACTGACAACATTAATTTTTACAAAATGGGAAAAGCTTCATCACACACAGCTTCAAAAGGAACCGGCAAAGGTCTTGGTTTCGATCGTTATTTCACTAAATCCGGGGTGAACGTATATGATCTGTTTACTTATGAAAAGCGTACATCAGTGATCCGCAATCCTGCCGGAGACGCGGTCTTTGAAATGAAGAATGTTGAAGTGCCCGCAAGCTGGAGTCAGGTGGCAACGGATATTCTGGCCCAAAAATATTTTCGCAAAGCCGGCGTGCCTCAGCCTGATGGATCGACTTCATCTGAAAACAGTATCAAACAGGTGGCTCATCGCATGGCCAACTGCTGGAAAATCTGGGGTGAGCGCTATAATTATTTTGCAAGCAAAGAAGATGCAGCCGTTTTCTATGATGAACTGGTTTATACCATTGTGGGCCAGCTGGCTGCGCCAAATTCGCCCCAATGGTTCAATACCGGCTTACATAGCTCATACGGCATTACAGGAAAGCCTCAGGGACATTATTTCGTAAACCCTGATACCGATAAGCTTGAAAAATCTACTTCGGCTTACGAACGTCCTCAGCCCCATGCCTGTTTTATTCTTTCTGTAAATGATGATCTTGTAAATGATGGGGGCATCATGGATCTATGGGTCAGAGAGGCAAGGATATTCAAATACGGATCAGGAGTTGGTACTAACTTTTCGGCAATCCGCGGTGAAAGTGAAAAACTATCAGGGGGAGGTTATTCATCCGGTCTGATGTCATTCCTTAAGATTGGAGATCGCGCAGCAGGCGCTATCAAATCCGGGGGTACCACGCGCCGCGCAGCCAAAATGGTTTGCCTTGACCTGGACCATCCTGAGATTGAGGGCTTTGTAAACTGGAAGGTCGAAGAGGAGAAAAAAGTAGCCGTATTAATTGCAGCCGGATACTCCTCAGATTATGAAGGTGAAGCTTACCGGACCGTATCAGGACAGAA
>CAYHRC010000532.1:0-1620 GCA_964358565.1 uncultured Sphingobacterium sp.
TGGAGTGTCAGCACGCGCAGTGCATCATGTCATTTTGAACGAACGCACATTTGTCAGCATCCTTGCAGAACCTTCTTTGAGATACTATACTTATGGCGCAGATAACTATGACGGTTTCCAGATTGGATTTAACCGTGCTGTTCAGTTTAACCCTGATGTACCTTCCACCTTACCGGCCGATCTGCTGATAGACATCCCTGCAACGGGGCAACGGTTCGACCTTAATATAGCTGCCACCGTAGGAATAGAAAGAAGGTTAACCGCCGGGAGCAGCTTAGTGTTTGGCCTTAGGAAGAACTTTGGATTGAAACCAATTGGTGCAGGCAGTTTACAGGTGCAGATGAATGATAAAATATATACCGGCATGTTCAATACGCGCTCTGGTTTTATTGGCCTTGATCTGGTTTATAAATATAATTTTTCAAAATCTTCTGAACTTATAAAAAAATCGCAGCAATCGCTCTCAACAGGAAGGAATCGAAAAGTCATTTTTGGCGAATTGGCTGGAAATGGCATAGCATTGTCTGCCAACTTTGATATGCGTCTTAAGCCAGACAGGAATGATGGTTTTGGTATCAGCGGAGGAGTAGGAATCATTCCCGACCAATATTTCGATAAATATATAACCCTTCCTTTAGCGATCAATTATATTGTCGGGAAAAGAAAGAACGGTTTTGAAAGCGGGATAGGAATTACTACTTTTTATAACTTATCTGGTAACGAGAATTTCTTCATGGATTTGGATGCTAATGAACCTCATCCTAAATTAACGACAGCAGAAATATTTTATATAGGATACCGTTTTCAGGCCACAAAAGGGTTCATGTTCAGAGTAAGCAATTCGTTCATGTATATTGGAAAGGGGTATTTTTATCCTCCTTTATGGCCCGGCTTATCGGTAGGGTATAGTCTTAATAAACAATTCTTCCAGCTCCCTCTGAAGGAAAAGAAAGAAAAGGAGTTTACAACTAAGACTGTGAATGGAAAATACCGCAAAGCCATTTTTGTTGAAGGGGGTGGCAACGGTGTTGGTCTTTCAGGCAATTTTGATATACGTTTTAAGCCGGGACGAAATGATGGACCGGGTCTGAGAGCAGGAGTGGGATATGCAGGCGTCTCGTATGCGGGTAATGAAGGATCGGCCACGCATATATCGGTACCACTTGCTTATAATTATATTTTCCGGAATGAGCGAAGCGGTATTGAAACAGGTTTAGGGTTTACTCCCACGTTTGTTACCAATAAAACATCACAAGGCCGGGACTTGACTCTGGATTTATTTTACAATCTTGGTTACCGGCTTCAGCCCCTAAAAGAAGGCTTGGTTCTCCGTGCAATGTGGACACCAACTTATACTGACGGCCGCTTGAGAACACAGGCAGGGTTATCTCTTGGATATAGTTTCCGATAGACGAAAGATACTGAATATTATAAGCTTTATTATTTTGTAGGATCAAAGATCAAATTATGAATTGTAGTGAATGAAATGATAATCTATGCAGTAATTTCAATTAATAAAATCAAGCATTACTAGAGACGTTCTTTTCTGCTTAATTTATTCAAGAATAGCCTAATTTGAGGATTTGTGTCTCTAACCTGTTTTGAGGGTAATATGTAACA
>CAYHRC010000533.1:0-1617 GCA_964358565.1 uncultured Sphingobacterium sp.
CTACAAAACCATTGGCACCAATAATAGCTATTTTCATTCCTCTTTATTGTAGATTCCAAATGGCTGATTATAAAGTATATATACTCGTATTATTACCAGAAAGTGTATAGGTCGGGTTAAGCCTATATACCAAAATCGTTTGTTTATATGAATACATCAAAGTCATGCGAATGTTTTAAATTTAAATATTCCAATCTCACATCTTTTTGGGATGGCACCGGGCATATTTTTGTAAAAAAAACATTATGAGTAAGCTGTTTAGTCCCCTGACAATAAAAAGTGTTAATTTTAAGAACAGAATCGTTGTTTCTTCCATGTGCCAGTATTCGGCTGAAGATGGTTTTGCAAGCGACTGGCATCTGGTCCATCTGGGAAGCCGGGCGGTGGGCGGTGCAGGATTAATTATGGTTGAGGCAAGCGCCGTTTCGCCCGAAGGCAGGATATCACCAGGCGATCTGGGCCTTTGGAAAGCTGAACATATAGATAAGCTGAAGACAATAACTAATTTCATTCATCAGAACGGTTCTGTGGCCGGAATACAATTGGCACATGCAGGCAGAAAGGCAAGCTGCAGACCGCCCTGGGATGGAAGTAAACAAATCCCGGAAAAAGATGGAGGCTGGCAACCCGTAGCACCCGTTTCAATTCCCTTTTACGATACTGATGTCCCGCCTTTGAAACTGAGCATTTCTGGCATTGGAAAAGTGATTGATGATTTCAAAGCAGCTGCTGCAAGAGCTGTCCTGGCAGGATTTAAAGTTGTCGAAATTCATGCAGCCCATGGCTATCTCATCAATGAATTTTTATCACCATTGATCAATAAGAGAGAAGATGAGTATGGGGGTATATTTGAGAACAGGATCCGTTTATTGCTTAAGGTGGTTGATGCGGTCAAATCCGTTTGGCCGCATGATCTGCCAATATTTGTTCGTATATCGGCATCTGATTGGGTAGAGGAGGGTTGGAAAACAGAAGATTCAGTGAAACTTGCCGAAATTTTAAAAAATAAGGGTGTCGACCTGATAGATTGCTCATCAGGAGGAATGGTACCTTATGCAAAGGTCAAGACCGGTCCGGGATACCAGGTACCATTTTCAGAGGCTGTAAAAACTACCGGGATCTTAACTTCAGCTGTAGGTATGATCACCAATGCACAGCAGGCCGAAGAAATACTTAGATCGGGAAAGGCTGATCTTATTTTTTTAGCCAGACAATTCTTACGCGACCCTTATTTTCCGCTTCATGCTGCAAAAGAACTTGGAGCGGAAATAAAGTGGCCTATGCAGTATAAACGGGCGAAATTATAAAATGCCCGAATCATCAGAATTGTGTGATTGTTAAAAGATCTATCAGCTTAGCAGATTTTTCCAGCTCACCAGCTCAGTGATAATTCTTTCCAGGTCCGTGGCATTGACACGCTCTTGTTCCATACTATCTCTGTGCCTGATCGTAACGGTGTTATCTTCAAGTGTTTGGTGATCAATAGTAATACAGAACGGCGTTCCGATGGCATCCTGCCGGCGGTAACGTTTGCCGATAGAATCTTTCTCATCATACTGAAGATTAAAATCCAGCTTGAGAGTGTCCATGATCTGGCGGGCCTTTTCGGGCAATCCG
>CAYHRC010000534.1:0-1607 GCA_964358565.1 uncultured Sphingobacterium sp.
CAGCAAGCCGAGTATGACCATACTGATACCGATGGCCCAGATGACCTGGAAGGGGATGATATTATATTGAGGATTGAATGTCCAGGCGAAAGCAACGATCACCCACTCAGCAACAATCAACCACAAACCACGCTTAATTAAAAACGAGCTCAGTTCTTTTTTTGTTTTGCGCAGGCTTTGCAGGTAAATGGATGTGCCGGAAAGAAAAACAAAGATAGGCGCGCAGAAATGCGTTATCCAACGGGTTGCATATAAAGCCGGGGTAGTAGTGGCAAGGTTCAGCGGATCATCCAGGTTGGCGCCAATATGAAAATAATCCCGCACATGGTCCAGCGCCATGATGACCATGGCAATGCCGCGGAGGATGTCAATGGATTCGATCCTTTTTTTATCCGGTGTTAATGGTTGTGTCATGATAGAAGCTATTTCAGGTGATATTCATTTTGTAAAATATTGAGCAATTTTTCGCCTTCAGTAATAAGTGTCTTCACCTTAACAAGTATCACTTTGTTGGAAGATTTCATGCTGTGAAAGGAACCATTAAAGTCGTCAATATAAGCGGCAAATGTTGGCAAAAATGAAATACCGGTTGGTGGCTCATGAATAGCGCCTGCACTGTCAATCATGATATCCATCACTCTTCCATCAAACAGTTTGAAAACATGTGGCAGGCATTGCATCATATAGTTATCTTCTCTGTCTTCAGTTACACTCAGATCCCGCACTGCGGCGTCATATAAAACAATCGCATCCGTCACGGTTTGGTTTTGTATCAAACGCATATTGGCGCCGTATTTCAGTTGTTGGATCGTTCTGTCGTTATAAGTGAAGATGACAGGAGACAGGCGTTGTATGTGCCGGGCGAAATAATAAAGCCTTGAAATGAGCTGATCTCTTTGAGGACTGTTGAGCAAATTGGTAAGTGAATCATACATTTCCCTTCTTCGAATTCTTCGCTGTGAAATTATATTTAATGATGCTGTATCCAATTTGATATCATCTGTCAGGGAACGGATGTATTGCCGCTCCCGCCGATGCTCTATCTGGTGCTCGCGAAAATTTTCCGCAAGAAATCCACAGAACACAGCGAGGAACAACATAAGGAACTCCCAGAAATAATGGGTCCATTTTTTTCTTGATGTATGTGAGTGTGCATGTACTTCCATAATTGTTTTATTTCAGGTGGTAATTTTCCCGGATCAATTGTATCAGCTCAAAAATAATTTTTTGTAACCGGGAGTATCCCCACTCCATGTTAGCATAATCTCTCTTGAGGGCAATTAATGAATTTTTGAATTCAAACATCAGCGCTGCCTGAGTTTCCGCATTCAATGGTATAATGCTTTTATTTATCAGGCTATCTACCCAGTAATTTACTGAATATGGCGCCGGTGTGTTTCCATATCGCTCATATATTCCGGTAATGATATTTTCAGAAAATACCTTGCTCCTCAATGCCAGGGCATTTTGATAAAATGTAGTATGCATATAAGCAATGTTTCTGATAGCGTCGTTATTAAACTGGTCGTAAGCAATTATTTTACCGGCAACAGTTTTATTACGTATCAGGCGAAATCCCCCTGAGTTTTTCAATTGTGCAATCGTTC
>CAYHRC010000535.1:0-1600 GCA_964358565.1 uncultured Sphingobacterium sp.
AAGGCTTTGTAACCATATTTATCGCATAGGGGACCAAAGATTAATGACCCCAGCAAAATACCGATCGGTAAAATAGAGAATAAAGTTCCCGCTGAGATCTCATTGAGGCTGAATTTCTCTTTCAGGCCAGTGGCTACAGAACCCAGGGTTATCAGGCCGGTACCGAACAATAACATACCAATACATGCTGCAAAGAATACAAATCTGGTTTTATACATTCTCAGATGAATTAACTTGTTTAATATTTTGCAGTGCCAGCAAACCGGCTCCATACACCCCCGCATCTCCACCCATTCCCGACTTTTCCAGTGTCACCTGTGTAGCAGAGATAGGCTGTGCCCATTTATCTGCTTCTGCTTTTATAGCGTCAATAAATTGAGCTCCGGGACCAAACACCCCGCCACCGAATATGATCTTTTCCGGGTTGAACAGGCTGATCAGATTGGCGACTGCCATTCCCCAGAATTCTATGCATTGCTGCATAACTTCAAGTGCCACAACATCCCTCTTTTCATAGGCATTGAACACATCTGCAGCAAGTATTTCTTCGGGGTGCTTATTTCTTAATTCTCCATTGTATTCGGGGCGTTCGTTCAGTATCTCCCTGGTTACTTTTGCAATCCCTTCACCTGAAGCATGATATTCAAAACAGCCGCAGCTGGTATACTTTTCGTGGAAAGGACGATCCAGAGCCATCCATCCGATGCAGCCTGCAATATTATGGGCACCTCTCAAAATCGCACCATTAACAAGGATCCCGGCGCCAATACCTGTACCAACTGAAAGATATATGGCATCCCTGCAGCCTTTAGCATTCCCCTGCCAGAGCTCTCCAAGAATATAACAGGAACGGTCGCTTTCAAGGCTGACCGGGATATCACCGCAAACATCATTAAGTTCCTTCATTAATGGATAATCATCCCATCCGGGGATGTTAGGCGCCCATATCGTACCAGTTTTGCTCCTGATCAAGCCTGGTATTGAGACGCCGACTGCCTTAATCCCATCCGAATCAGGCATATTCAAATATTTTTTTACCAGATCGGTAATAAGCTCCCCGACTTCTGTACCTTCTCTGTGATCAACAGCCGCCGATTCCTTTTTAATAAGAACACCTTCCTCTGTAAAAAGCGCTATTGCCACCTTCGTCCCACCTAAATCAATTCCCAGTATCGACATAAAATATGTTAAATGAATAATGATTAATGCATGTTATTCTAATAGTTCTTTCAGGCTTACAAAACTATAGCCCTTCCCTTTCAATTCCTTTAACAGCTCGTCAAGCCTGTTATAAAACTTATCTGTACGTCGCGGATCTGTGCCTATATGTACAAGTAATATAAAGCCGTTCAATCCATTCGGATCAGTCTTTTCTTTATCTATAACTGACTGATATATCTCATCAGATGGCCTGTAACCGGCACCCATTTCCGGATAGGTATAATCTGCTGTCGATCGGGTACCCGGAGAGAAATTGATCAGTTTAAGTCCCATTTCGCTTGTCCAGTTTGCGATTGCAGAATTATACCACTCATAGGGTGGCAGAAAATATGGCGCATCTTCTTTTTTGGAGATATCTCCCCGAATAATAGCTCTGTTT
>CAYHRC010000536.1:0-1558 GCA_964358565.1 uncultured Sphingobacterium sp.
GACAATGTACTTTTTTGTCTTTACAGCATAACCGGAAAGATCGTTCAGTGAATGTTTATCCCTAATCCTGGCTGGCAATGATCAGGCCATTCTCTTAATTATTATTATTTAACCAACCTTTTCTCCAGAAATAGATCATCTGAAGAATAGCAATAAAGACCATCACAGCCATAGTATATGTATACCCGTTCTCAGAATAAAGTTCCGGCATATTATTGTTTAGAATTTTACCTGTTTCAGGGTCCTGGTAAGCGAAGTTCATTCCATATACACCGGCAATGAAAGTAAGCGGGATAAAAATGGAAGATATAATGGTTAGCACTTTCATCACCTCATTCATCCTGTGACTGATTAATGATAAATTCATGTCTATCAAACTGGTAGCTATATCTTTATAACTCTCAACCAGGTCAATTACCTGCATGCAATGATCATATGCATCTTTCAAAAAAGCTTTTGACACCTTTTTGATCAGTTTTGAATCGCTCCGGATCATATCATTGATCTTATCCCGCTCAGGCCAGGCCACCCTGCGGATCATGGTCAGCTCCCTTTTGATATTCTGGGTCTGAAACATCAATGTTTTATCTGCCTTTCGGTAAAGAAGCGCTTCAATCGTCTCCAATTCACCCCCAAGCTTATAAATAAGTGTGAAATAATTATCAATGATCACATCCATCAGAGAATACATCATAAAGGATGTTCCGTTAATACGGATGTTACCTTTCCCTGCCTCTAATCGATGAATTACAGAATCAAAGGTATCAGTATGACTTTCCTGGAAACTTATCAAAATTGTTGGAAGCAAAATAAAAGAGACCTGCTCATTCTCAATTTCCATTACTGAATTAACGTATAGACTTCTGCTTACTGCAAACAGGTAATCAGCGTATTCATCAATTTTAGCTCTCTGCCTGCTGTCGGCTATATCTTCAACTACGAGCTTGTTAATATTGAATTTATTTTCTATGTATTCAAGAAGCGCGAGATCGCCTATCCCCCTGATATCGATCCAATGGGTTAAGTGCTTATATTTATCCAGGAGCGCATCCAGTTCGTTTGTGCTGCTTATCCTCTGGGTCAAATATTCATTAGTATTATAGGAAAAGACGTTAATTTCAGGCTTTAAAGCATCTGCAAAAAGCTGTATAGAGCCCGGACTGCTACCCTCAACTGGAATATACTTTCTGGTTTTTAACCTGATACGTCTGATTTTTGCCATTATACTAGAAATTTGCTGCTTTGAGGCCCCTGATTAAATAAGAGGTCTACAATACTCAAATTAGGTAAAAAGCCATTCCTTTCTTCAAAAACCTGAAAATAAGTGCTCATCTTCAGTGAAGACGCACGTTTGGGATGAATACTTTCACGATAATCATGAAAACCAGGGTAAGTTTTTTCAAAATCCTCAGTGTAGCTGTATTCTATATTGATTTTAAGAAATCCAAGAATAAGCCGGAGGAGTTCTTCATTATAGTCAAACAAAAATTGCCATTTCTTTTCATAAAATACAGCAAGATCATCTTCGTAATATTCAAAAAAGGCAGAGCTTCTATAG
>CAYHRC010000537.1:0-1557 GCA_964358565.1 uncultured Sphingobacterium sp.
CGGCGCGACCCCAGCGCAGCCTGGGGCAGACCTTCGGGCCAGATGGAGAGCGACACGCCGAAATCATCCTCCGATTCGTCGAGATTGAAAGAAATCGCGCTGAACCAACGGGGGTGCTTTCGAATCAGCGCCACGGTGAAATCGAGCGTTTCACCGCGATCAAGATCGAACGATTCTCGAAACGCGAGGGAGTGCTTTTCGGTCAACTTGTAATTCAGATCGAAGCCCAGAAGATTCGATTCGCTCTCATCAATAAAGCGATACCCAATGAGATAGCTTAGCCGGGGCGTACGCTCCACCGCCATGGAAACGTTCAGAATGTCCAAATCAGCATCGTTGAGATCGTAGTTCATCTCGCTCAGGATGGCCGTCCGATCGTTGACCCGCCAGATCGTCGAGGAATTCACGTGGTTTCGCGCGATGCTGTTTTCGGGCCGGCTGTACGAAGCAAAACCGTTGGTAATGTCGTCGCCGGTTGCGTTATCGAACACGGCCATTTCGAGATCGTGCGTGAGCACGTCCACATTGCGTCGGCTCTCGCCTTCGCCGCGTTTGGTCTGCCATCGCTGCCGCACGCCCAGTGACACGCCGCTGGCATCGTGCATGCGCTCGACCGTCTGATCAAACGGGTACAGGTCGTGCGGATCGAGATTGGAGCCGGCGGCCCAGGCAACGATTTCGGGCTTGATGATGTGACGAAGGCCATCGATGTCGAGGATTTCCGAGCGGTACTCCGGGTAGATCCGCGACAAATACGTGGTGCCTCGCACGCCCAAAGACCCGTACGCCCGCTCCATTCCTCCATCGTGCGGTGAATCGGTCCACGCCGAACCGCGACCCGTCACGAACGGAACAAACCGCCAGGAGCCAAGGTCAAACGGAGCATCGAACTCCTGGCGCGTGTCCGCCCGACCCGTCGCTCCCGAGCTTTTGTTGGGACCGTCTCGCAGAAAATCCCAAAACGTCTGATCGGCGGCCCGGTATCGCACCACGCCCAGGCGATTCTCGGTATACCAGGTTACGCGGTCGCCGATTGGCTCGCCGATTTTGAAATAGGCCAGGTCCGGATACCGCTCGGTCTGGGTCAGAAAGTCCATGAGTCGCGTTTGCAACAACGCCGTGAAGGCCCAGTTGTCCTGCTGCTTCTTGAGGTAGAGCAGCGTTTCCTGCTCCTTGTCGTTGTCGAATTCCGGCTCGAAGAATTCCTCCAGGAATGTGCGATCGGATAGGTACGAAAACTCCAGCGATAATTGCCAGTCGTCTTCGAGATAATGCCGGTGCCTCATGAGAAACCGGCCGCGAATATCGCTGGTGCTGGGTTCCTCGCGATCGCGCCCCAGGGAATCTTCGCCCGAATCCGCGAGCAGGTAGCTGCGCATCAAACCCAGATACGTATCCCGCTCGTAGCGCGCGTTGACGCCGATCGCGGGTCCGCGCTCCGAAAAATAATCAAGACCGAGCGTCGCATCGAAACCCTTGGGCGTCTCCAGTCTCAATAGATTGTACAGGTGCCATTTGGTTTAGTTTAAGCTGTGGTCGGTGGTGGTTGTAAAAGTC
>CAYHRC010000538.1:0-1555 GCA_964358565.1 uncultured Sphingobacterium sp.
CACCAAATGTTTTTGACCGACATAATCGTCAAGAGTTGCCGGACGCATACGTTCTGCCAATGGGGGTATTGTTGCCATTTTAAATTAACATTATGGGTTTTTCAGAAAGATTAAGACTCATAAAATTCAGCAAAATGAACCGCATTTTGATCATTCTGATAGAAATTTACAATCCCATCTCCTTATCCTGATAGTTTTGTACCAATTCGACAGCACGGGTTACCGAATCGCCAATTATAGTTAAAAATCCTCCTGGTTTGATATGTTTTACTGAATAATCAAATGCTTTCCTGCCGTCGTTAATCACCTGTATTTCAATATCCGGTTTTATTTCTCTCAAGCCCTCGCTGAGAAGCCCGACCATATTTTCCTGTTTACGTCCGCGCAGGTACTTTTCCTGGCAAATAATAACATCATCAAACATTTGTGCCGATATTCTGCCGATTTCACGAAGATCTTCATCGCGCCTGTCGCCAGTGCCTGAAATAATGCCAGTATTATGTTTTATGTCCAGTTTCCCCAGAAAATCTTTAATGCCCCTCAATCCGTCAGGGTTATGAGCAAAATCGACCATTATTTTAAAATCTTTCAACTCAAAAATATTCATCCTTCCAGGAGTAAGTGCAGCAGATGGAATAAATGTTTCCAGCGATAATCGTATATCTTCAATTTTAAAACCCCATACAAAGGTTGCCAGACTGGCGGCGAGCACGTTTTGTGTCATGAAACTTACGGTGCCATTAAAAGTTAAGTGAATATGAGTCACCTTTTCGATCCTTATTTTCCAGTCACCTTTTTTTATCGTGATATATCCATTTTCATATACGGCCGCAACACCACCCTTGCGGCAATGCTCTTTTACTACCGGATTTTTTTCATCCATTGTAAAATAGGCGAGATTGCATCTAACATCCTGACCTATTTTAACACAATGCTTGTTGTCGGCATTCAAAATCACCCAGCCATCATTCCTGACCGCGCCAACAACTACCCCCTTCACCCTGGCTAAATCATCAAGGTTATGTATGTCAGAGATCCCAAGATGATCCTCCTGAATATTGGTAATTACAGCAATGTCACAGTGGCTGAAACCTAAACCTGACCTTAATATTCCTCCCCTTGCCGTCTCAAGAACAGCAAATTCAACCGTTGGATCCTTTAATACAAATTCTGCACTGATCGGACCCGTTGTATCGCCCTTCAGTAGCATTGAATTCTGAATATATACTCCATCCGAGGTGGTAAAGCCAACTCTGTACCCGTTATTTTTAACTATGTGGGCAATCAGGCGTGTTGTTGTTGTTTTGCCATTGGTACCTGTAACGGCTATGATGGGTATTCGGGAGGATTTGCCCGGAGGGTAAAGCATATCAATCACCGGCGCTGCAACATTTCTTGGAAGGCCTTCACTTGGAGCAAGGTGCATCCTGAAACCCGGTGCGGCATTTACTTCCAGCACAACTCCGCCATTGTCAGTTAGTAGTTCTGTTAAATTTTTCGCCATGATGTCAATACCGCAAATATCCAGACCTATGACCCGCGCAATACGTTCACA
>CAYHRC010000539.1:0-1545 GCA_964358565.1 uncultured Sphingobacterium sp.
TCATGAGATTTATTGGCGTCCTCTTACGTATGTCATTTAAAACATGTTAAATTTATAGCCGCTAACATGATGAAAAGATCAGAATAAATGGCACAGGTCCCTTGTACAATTGCTGCAATACCCTTCCAAAAAAATCTTGCAATCATACATATTCTCAAATTTTAGAGTTTAAACGATATTATGGATACTGGTAAGCTTTTAGAAGCTATTTTACCAAAAGAGCGGATAAAATGCCGCTTAATTGACCTGGTTGCTCATGCTTCTGATGCAGGTTTCTACTATCTCAGGCCAAAGGCTGTTGTACAGCCTGTTAGTGAAAAAGAGATCATATCGCTGCTTGAATTTTCACATCAGAATAAAATTCCCATTACCTTCCGTACAGGTGGTACCAGCTTGTCTGGTCAGTCGATTACCGATGGTATTTTGGTAGATCTTAGCCAGTATTGGAATCACTTATTGATTGAAGATTCAGGAAACCTTATCAGGGTGCAGCCGGGGATAACCGGTTCGATGGTAAATATTTATCTTAAAAAGTTTAAAAGGAAAATAGGCCCTGATCCCTCAAGTATTGATGCGGCTATGATCGGCGGTATACTTTCTAATAATTCGAGCGGAATGTGCTGCGGTGTAAGCCTGAATTCATATCATACCACTCGTCATATCCGGTTTATTCTGCCTAATGGCCGGAGCTTTTCTACAGAAATTAAAGCAGACTATACCCGGTTTGAGCAGGAATGTCCGGAAATCTATACCTCTATTCTCAATCTGAAGCAACAGATAACTGAAAGTCCTGACTTATCCGACAGGATCCGGAAAAAGTACCTGACCAAAAATACCGTAGGATATTCATTGAATGCTTTTATAGATTATAGCCAGCCTCTGGATATCCTGTCGCATCTGCTGATCGGGGCTGAAGGAACCCTTGGCTTCATCGCTGAAGCCGTCATGGAAACTGTTCCTGATTATCCGTTTAAGTCAACAGCTTTTCTCTATTTTGAAAATATCTACGCTGCTTGCCAGGCTATAACACCACTAACTCTGACAGGTGCTGAAGCAGTGGAATTAATGGACAGGGCATCACTCAGGTCTATCGAAGATATAAAAGGCGTTCCTGAAATTTTAAAATCCCTTCCCGAATCGACTGCAGCTTTGCTTGTAGAATATCAAAGTAACACACCTGAAGAACTTAATGCAAAGATTGAAAGTCTTTTACCTTATACCGGCAATTTCGCATTGCTTCAGGAGATTGCTTTTACACAAGATTCAAGAGAGCAGGCATTTTACTGGAAGCTCCGTAAAGGAATGTTTCCTGCCGTTGGTGCTGTAAGGGCCAGCGGAACTACAGTAATTCTTGAAGATATTGCTTTTCCTGTTGACCAGCTTGGTGATGCTATACTTGATCTCCATGTGCTTTTTGCAAAATATCATTATGATAATGCTATAATCTTTGGCCACTCGAAAGATGGCAACATTCATTTCGTAGTTACACAATCATTCAATTCTCCTGAAGAGGTAGAGAGGTATGACAGGTTTTTGCATGAAGTA
>CAYHRC010000540.1:0-1544 GCA_964358565.1 uncultured Sphingobacterium sp.
ATGTCTCTTTTGTGGTATCCATTACTCTATGGGTAATGCGGATATGCCAGCAGCGGAATCAGGTCTAGGATCGCCAGTCCTTTTTGGTCGTGGAGAGGCATTACATCCTCAGGAAGTTGAAGCTGACAAGCCCGTCAGAATACTTTTTGCAACAGAAAGCACACACAAGATTACTTGGCTTCTGAAGGTATATGATGCATTAACGAATGAAGATTTGGCAGTCCGTTCAAAGCCAGGACAATCAGGAAATGAGCTTGTCAAAAAGAACATTCACATAAAGCAGCTTCCAACCGGCAGTCCGGATGAACCCGATTATATTCGGGCGGAAACTTTGCTCCCAGCAAAGGCCGAAGGAATATTCAAAAGTTTCCGGAGGAAATGTAAGCGTCCAAAACAATGGGAAGAAATATTTCCGGCGGATCATTTAATCGTCATATCAGATGTCAATGTCCGCAGGTCCCAATCAGGAGATCATTTTATCACTATGCGAAAACTTACAGGTGATGTAGATGACGAAGCGGTGGTACGGAGCATTGTTACTATGTTTTGCGGATACGGAAATGATGCATCGGTAAATATACAGACGGAGGCGGGCATGGTCTTTTTTAAAAGACCGGGCACACAACCGGATGCGCTCATCGTTGAGCGGG
Organism: uncultured Sphingobacterium sp.; assembly: GCA_964358565.1. Lineage (GTDB taxonomy): Bacteria > Bacteroidota > Bacteroidia > Sphingobacteriales > Sphingobacteriaceae > Daejeonella. The sequence continues at coordinate 651 of CAYHRC010000540.1, forward strand.
CAGACCTTCATATGAATCCTCCGGTGGTAAACGCGCTGAAAGATGAAGCATTCGTACGGGCGTTTGTCAAATTTTGTCATGAACGGCAAGGGCAATTGGAAGCAAAGCACGAACATTTTGGTGCAAAAATTTATGATAGCCCGGCAGGGTTTAAACAGGATCTGTTTGTGATGTTTTTACGGGAAAGACGATTTAATACGGAAATATATGATATAGTTCCGGATCGTGATATACAGATTCAAGTCCGAAATGAAGGCAGAAGCGACCTTGCGGCGCTCATGGCTATAACCGCCGGGTGCGGACTGCGGCAGGTTAAAGAGATTGCACGATGGATGGCGCGAGGCATGAACCATCGAACCAAGTTTGTTATGGAATCACCATATCCGATCTTGGCAATTGGGAAATAATTAGGCTGTCTTTTGTTCGGCGGCTTTTCCCGTTCCCACCATAGTAAAACCTTCCTGTGCTATAACCTGTTTGGACAGTTTTACTGCCGCATCATACTGGCCCATCCGGATCAGGCTGGCTACCTGTACTGTCGCTTTTTGTGCCACCATGGATTCGTATTCCCGGAGGTATGGGAGGATGATGGGGGAAAGTTCCGTAGCAGTATCATCCAGTTTCGGAATGGCTTTCATGAGTTCTTCCCAGTTCATGCCGGGCCTTAAGGTATCCAAAACCATTTGCGCCACCATTTGGCTTCGTTCTTCGGTCATGATCCCTTCTTCTACTAACCGTTTAAGAAGTTCTACGATTTTGAGCTCTATTTCCTGGCGGACGTCATCGGGTGACATGCATATAGTATCGGGGATAGATAAGAAAGTCGCAAGCTGTTATTTTGTAACCGTTCAGGAGTTCCCAAAGATTTGACAACGTAGTTTGATATAGTTTACG
>CAYHRC010000541.1:0-1539 GCA_964358565.1 uncultured Sphingobacterium sp.
TGCTGATGTACCGTCTTTAATATCAATTGCGGATAATTTTTTATTTGATTCCATATTCAGATCATTTTTTAACGCTTTTCTTTTTAGGGGATTTTGTAACCGGTGTGCTTCGCATTTCGCCCTGCAAATAGCCCATGACTGACTCAGTCAGATCTTTTCCTGCAGCAGGTGTAAACGGAGAAACTCTTTCTACTTCATAACCTCCATACTTCCATTCTGCCTCCGCTGGCATGTAGCCGAGCCAGCCGTTGCTGTAACCAAAGTAGAAGGTATATTCGAAGGGTGAACGTTCGCGGATCTCATTTGATATTTCACAGAACAACTCGATCGGGGCACTCCAGATCGCTGTATCATCATTGATCTTTAAAAACCGGACAGGAAGTCGTACCATGTTGATTCCACTTTTGGTGGTGCTTGTGTACTTGCCGAGATCGGCTGGCCATCCAAGATCAGGCTTTCTGGGAGTTTCAACTGTCAGGGCTCCGGAAACCAGTTTCACCTCATTTGTCATAGATGAAATTTTCCTGTTAGCCTCAAGGATCCTGTCACCTAAGAGGACACGAAATTGCCCCAGATGACCTTCCCTGGCTGAAGGATAAACGCTGTATATCGGTGCCAGATTTCCGGCAGCGCCATTAATAAAAAGAAGTGGTGCGCCTGTCTTTTGTTCAACATATTCGGAAACAATGCCGGGTGCGTCTCCGCTGATCAGTAAATTCTGACCCCCCATTACGGTGCCATGGATCGCATAGTTCGCTATCAGGGCAAGCGGGCTTCCGTCTGCCTTGTTAATTCGTATCAGGCCGATGCGGCGATCAACCTGACCATCCGGGTTAAGCCCAAGAGATGCTTTGCCATCAACATCCACGGCACGGCGATTGATGTTCGCCTGCGAGAAGCCCCAGCCCACTCCCAACTGTGCCGGTGCCAGCTTCTCACGCGCTTCCCTGATCCCGTCAATCAATTTTTGTTCTGCCAGTGCAGTATATGCTGTGTCAATTTCGTGCTGAAAGCGATCACCGAGAAAGGTAGTTCCCATGCCAGGGGGACCAAGCTCGGGGGCAGAGTGTGTATGTGTGACCGTCCACCATAAGTTGACAGGATCAATCCCGTACAGCTTCTTAATCTTTGCTGCCACCCGGTCGTACTCAGAAGGGGAGATGAGGCATATATCAGAAGATACCAGGAAGAACTGGTTGGTGCCGTCATCCATCGCAATGATCTTATGGTAGATGTGATCAAGGGTACCTGTGGATTTGCGGGTACCATAACCCAATAAATTTTGGGAATCTTCTGGTGTGATATCCACTTTAACAACGGCAGCCCGAAAAGCAGATGCTGATGATGCGTTTTGCGCCGATACCCGGGTAGGAAACAAAAGGCAGAACAATACAAACAAGGATATCATAAAAGCAGAAAGTATCTGTACGCCTTGAAGGAAATGGGAACATTCAGCATTGAGGTTTATTGAACGCGGTGTTTTGAAAATATTCATTTTTTCAATTTTTTGTTTGAATTAAACCAGGCTTCATGCCAGGA
>CAYHRC010000542.1:0-1539 GCA_964358565.1 uncultured Sphingobacterium sp.
TATCTTAACAATATGCTCAAGCATGAGGTTGGAATGTTCAACACAAATGTGAGGATCGGAGACAATATGTATCCCGCAAATGTTTTTACAGTGGACAGCATTAATGAATTAATTGATAAAACATTCCTTTTGCCAAAGCCAACCAAAAAAGAAAAGGGCGAGTATAACGACCACAAGACGGTGAAACCATTGGAGGTATGCGAATATCTGATTAAACTGTCTGCATTTGCCGATGATGCCATTGTATTAGATCCGTTTGTTGGAAGCGGTACAACGGCTGTGGCGGCAAAAAAATTAGGAAAAAATTACATTGGCATTGACGCGAACGAAAAATATGTAAAAATTTCTGAGCAAAGATTAGAGGAATTAGATGAGAAACCCGATTTATTCATAGATATTGTAAGCCCACAAAAATATATCCGAAAAAATCTTCAAGTGCAGTTGCAGATTGCTTAAAATCACACCTCTCATATAAAGTCGCTAAAATGGCGGCCTTTTTGATTGTGGATAAAACAAAAAATCGCCACAGATGTGGTGATCTTTTGAACTTCCCCCCTTGCGTTGAGAAGTCCGGTACTTCGTCAACGGATTTTTTTACCTCTGAAACGAGGTAAGGAATGAACGAGAACTACTTGATGGGGTAGTTGAGACTGAGAATCAGCAATGCGCGAATGGCGATGTTGGCCGCCTCCTCCTCGCCGCGCACTTCCAGCTCGTTTGTGATGCGATTGCCATAGATTGCATCCACAGCGCCGGCCCAGATGTCGTGGCTGTGTGCAGTGCACCAGACGAACATTGTCGCCTCTTCCATTGAGTAGAACAGGACGCCCCTCTGGACAAGCTCATCGTGCATGGCAAGGAGGCGTGGCGGAAGGTATCCGTTCATGTCAGGTCTTGCCTGCCCCTCGTTGAAACAGGCAGTTGTTGCGCCGATTCCGACATGGTACGGCAGGCCCAACATTCGCGCTGATTCCACCATCGCGCCGACAACGCGATAGTCCGCGATGGCCGGATACTCGATCGGCGCCCAGCTTTCACTCGCGCCATCCAGACGCACAGCGCCAGTGCAGATGGCCGAATCACCTGGTTTTGCGCCGCGCCAAAGAGTCGAGCAAGAACCCACCCGAATGAGCCGTTTGGCTCCTGAGTAAACCGCTTCTGGCAGTGTGATGGCAGTAGATGAAGGACCCATTCCGGTAGTCACGACAGACATGGGAATGCCGAGCCCCTTGCCAGTGAACGACTTGAGACCGCGGTGATCTCCGACGAGTCGCGCCTCATCAAACAACTTCTTGGCGATCATCTCCGCTCGTTCTGGATCCCCAACGAGTACACAGTACGGAGCAATGTCGCCAGCGCAAGTGTGCAAGTGATACGTACGCCCATCTTCCAAGATCGGTTTGTTTGCGTCCATCGAAGCACCCCCTAGTTGATTGTCGACGGTTGGGTCAACTTTATATTATCTGTGATAAAAAGTCAATAACTGTACTGTTGCACAGTTAAAGTTACCTTCTGTGGATAAATCAATGATAATGAAAA
>CAYHRC010000543.1:0-1535 GCA_964358565.1 uncultured Sphingobacterium sp.
AGGTCAAAATTGCCTGAAGACTGCTTTTTACCAATATCTATCCCTGAATTTATCTGGTCAGACATAATATCACCATGAGTATCGACAACAATAGCTTTTTTATGCAGTTTTTGGTAGGGTTGTCCGATCGCAGTCAGCGAAGAAAAAAGGCATATTACAAAGATTATTTTTTTCATGATGAGATGCTCCTGAACTTAAGTTTGTAAAACGCCCGGATTAAATTGCTTTTCAATCGGCGATTGGTTGGCAGCTTCAATACCCATTGAAATCACCTTTCTGGTTTCCAGAGGATCAATGATACCATCAACCCATAGACGGGAAGCTGCATAATATGGGGTAGTCTGACTATCGTATCTGTCTGTGATCTCCTTTAAGAGTTCATCTTCCTTTTCTTGTGTTATGACTTCTCCTTTAGACTTTAAGGAAGCTTCCTGTATCTGCAGAAGCACTTTAGCTGCCTGGGAGCCTCCCATTACTGCAATCTTAGCCGATGGCCAGGCATAGATCAGCCTTGGGTCATAAGCCTTTCCGCACATGGCGTAATTGCCTGCACCATAAGAGTTACCGATTACGATAGTAAATTTGGGCACAACAGAATTAGCAACCACATTAACCATTTTTGCACCGTCTTTTATTATTCCTCCCTGTTCAGAACGGCTTCCAACCATAAAACCCGTCACATCCTGCAAAAATACCAGAGGGATCTTTTTCTGGTTACAGTTCATTATAAAGCGGGCGGCCTTATCTGCTGAATCAGAGTAGATAACGCCTCCGATCTGCATTTCGCCTTTCTTGCTTTTTACCACCTTACGCTGATTGGCAACAATTCCCACGGCCCATCCATCGATACGGCCCAGTCCGCACAGGATACTCTGACCGTAAAGTTCCTTGTACTCTTCAAATTCAGAATTATCAAGCAAGCGCATAATTATTTCCCTCATGTCATAAGGACTTTCCCTGTTTTCAGGTAAGAGTCCATATATCTCCTGTTCATCGAGTTTGGGAATTGATGACTTTATCCGGTCAAAACCGGCATTTTTAGGCGCCCCGATCATTCCCATTATATTCCGGATCGAATCCAGGCAGGAAGCATCATCAGGATGCTTGTAATCAGTTACACCCGAAATCTCGCTGTGTGTGGATGCCCCTCCTAAAGTTTCATTATCGATATCCTCACCAATGGCCGATTTAACCAGGTAGCTGCCTGCAAGAAAAACAGATCCCGTACCATCAACGATCATGGCTTCATCACTCATGATTGGAAGATAAGCTCCCCCGGCAACACATGATCCCATAATGGCAGAGATCTGAATGATCCCGCTGCTGCTCATGATTGCATTGTTGCGAAATATCCGGCCAAAATGCTCTTTGTCGGGGAATATTTCATCCTGCATAGGCAGAAATACGCCGGCTGAATCGACAAGGTAAATTACCGGCAAACGATTCTCCATAGCTATTTCCTGGGCCCTGAGGTTCTTTTTTGCGGTCATCGGAAACCAGGCCCCTGCCTTAACCGTCGCATCATTCGCAACGAT
>CAYHRC010000544.1:0-1511 GCA_964358565.1 uncultured Sphingobacterium sp.
CTAACAGACGATTATTTTGAAGAGAGCAATATCAACTTCCGTGTTCTGAGTGCCCTCCTCTCTTCAGGTATTTATTATATGATCCTCCATGCGCCGGTTACCCCTTATTGCGGCATTGATCTGAATAAACCCCGCGATTACGCTGAGGTGAAACGGACTATACGGCAGATAATTTCTATGGCATTTGCTGAAGCAAAGCGGAATAAGAAAAAGTAGGTCCTATGAAAACTGATAGCTTGATTGAATTCCTGAGATCAGTTGATCACTTCAGTCCGGGTATAGAAACTTATATCCGCGATATGGTATATGAGGTTCAGTATACCAAAGGTCAGATCATCGCCAGTCCGGGGAAGCGGGCGGATGAGATATGGTACCTGGTGAACGGTTTGGCCAGGGAATATTATTATGAAACTGATGGCAGGGTCAGTGTTACCGCTTTCTGGAAAGAAAATGAGCTGATGCTGATTGCCGAAAGTTTCTTTCGCAAGAAGCCTTCAGACCGGTATATCGAGTTGATAGAAGACGGTTCACTGCTTACAGCCGGAGGAAAAGAAGTGTTCAGGTTACAAATTGAATTTCCACAAATACATTCCCTGGGATATTCCATTCTCTCACTGGCAAAACAAAAGTCAGATGAACGCAGTGCGCTCCTGATGCTAAACGCGAAGGAACGCTACATGCAGTTCTGTGAACATTTCCCCTGGACCCGTATCCCGGTGGCTGATGCTGCATCCTATCTGGGGCTAACGAGGGAAACGCTGAGTAAGATACGGTCGGGAAGGTGAATGACAAGGATTGTACCGGCCTGGCAGAACACTCCGTTCCCTGTTTAGAACAGCCTCCTGTAATAATTCTTACATCAAATGGTAAGATTTCTTACATCATTTAGTAAGATTTCTTATATCATTTGGTAAGATTTCTTACGGTCTTTCGCCATCCCTTCTGCCGAAATTAGAGTATGAAAACAGCAGGTTCAAAAGGGTTTAGCAATTATTTAATTCAGGGTATCTCTGCTATCCTGGTATTCCTTTGGATCTATGCCGCTCTCAGCAAGTTCCTGAATTTCGAGCAAAGCCGTATGCAGATGCTGAACCAGGTGTTTCCGGCTGCGATAAATAGAATCCTGCTGTGGGCGGTACCGGCTGCTGAACTTTTTACGGCGGGTTTATTGCTTTTTGCAAGAACCCGTACAGCCGGTTTGATCTTATCTATTCTCATGCTAAGCCTGTTCAGTGTCTATATCTTATTCGTCATACTGAACGTATTTGACCGTATCCCCTGCTCCTGCGGCGGGATCATCTCCAAACTTAGCTGGGGACAGCACTTGGTTTTTAACCTGGTCTTTCTGGCATTAGCGCTCTTAGGTTTAGGAATTGAATTAAAAGAAAGGAGGCCGGATGAGGGATGAATTATGAGTGATGAGCTTGAAGCGGAAAGCTAAAAGCATGAGCTGAATTAACAACTAATAATAAACATTTAGAAAATTCAGAAAAAATGTATAAAAACATATT
>CAYHRC010000545.1:0-1504 GCA_964358565.1 uncultured Sphingobacterium sp.
TACTCCTCCGGGATATATTCCGCTCTATACAACTGATACATCGGGGAATATTGTTACCCCGGCCCCGGCTGATGACCCAAAGACATGGCAGTACAAGACATGGGTAAAGAACGGCGATCAGGAACTGCCTATGGTGACCATAGCGCCTGTTGGTGGTGGGTCTTCTCCAAGAATGGGTTGCAGCATGCATCATAAACCAACGGGAGGTTATGGAGCTTTATATGTTTCAACAAAAAGCACCCTTTCATCGTACCCGGCATCAATCCTTAGCTTTAAGAAGCACATCTTGCCCATATTCAGGAACCAGTGCGCCCCATGTCACGTGCCAAATACGACAACTACAAGGATAGTAACCAAAACCGACATAGATACTCCAACAAACACAAAGGTAGATTTCAGCGGCAACATAGACCTGACAACGTATGGAGCGGCAGACGGTACGAATGGAACAAAGAAGGGAGTCGTTAGCATAGTTAATACCAGCACACCTGATCAAAGCAAGCTCTTCACCGCTACTGTAAAGGGCTCCCAGCATTCAGGCGGATGGTTCTGGTCTTCAGCGGATGCCGATTACAAAGCCATTAGGCAGTGGATCGCGGAAGGGGCGCAGGATAATTAACCACTGTATTCCCCTCCCCCTTGATGGGGGAGGGTCAGGGTGGGGGTGAGCTATCTTGAGTTTCCCCCTCAATCCCCTCCCGCTAGGGGAGGGGAGGTTTGAACGAAATGGCAAAGATAAAGAAAAAGAGCTTCGAGAAAGGCAAAAAATCTTTTATTGCCTGGATGATGGTTTTCGGTGTATTATTAATACTTTCTTACGCAGCCTTCATGGGGATAATGAGTAAGCCCCACAAGCACCTCACCCCCCCACATCCCCCCCTTACTAAGGGGGGGCAAGAGGGGGTTACAAATGTGATTGACCCTGTCTGCGGTATGGAGGTGACGCCACCGGCAGAGGGGCATATTGAGTACCGTGCAAAACACTATTATTTCTGCAGTATCGTGTGCATGAAAGAGTTTGAAAAGAGACCAGGGAAATATCTTAAATAAGGTCAGCAACAGATTTACTCTGTGCTGGCCGCGGGGTACAGGGGCATCGGAGGATCGAAGAGACGCACGGGCCCCCGAATCTATAAGGTCAGCAACAGATTTACTCTGTGCTGGCCGCGGGGTGCGGGGGCATCGGAGGATCGAAGAGACGCACGGGCCCCCGAATCTAATTAGAAAGGAGGTGAATAAGAAGAATGAAGAAACATATCAAAGTAATAGTGACTCTCTTGGTGGCATTGTCCTTTGCCGCGGTGGTATCTGCAGAAGATGATATGAAGTATGAAGGCAGCATATCTAATATTAACACTATAGCCAACACCTTTGACCTGAAGACCAGCAGCGGGAACATCTCTCTCTATGTGGCAGTAATGAGCAAGATGAAGATAAATGGTGAGAACAAACCGTTGTCTGCCATTCCGTCCGGAAGTGAGGCTAAGTGTACAGCCGTCATGAA